>JASJGW010000270.1:0-4085 GCA_033791305.1 Gammaproteobacteria bacterium
TCGGATCCGGCGCTATCACTAACATAACGAAATACTGATGCATTGATTACTCATGAAACTTTCTCTCGAGACTCTGTTATAAAGATCACGCAAAAATTGAGGACATAATATGAAATGCAATTGAAGTCGCCACCCATTGTATTCCTGCAATGCCAAGCCATATCCCTGTACCTTGGTACAATGGAAAACTCATCTTCTTGAATGTACAACAAAGATGAAATACTTTTTCTAGAATATGTGGCTGCAACAAACCACCGCAATGAATAACATGCACAAATAATCTCTGTATTATCCGTCTTCATAGATAAACGAGAAATTTACATGGGAAGGGGCAAGACACCATATCAAAGACGGGTACACAATTAAACAGCATCATCCATTTGAGATGAGGCATCAATCACATCAGTGGCGTGATATGGTTAGATTATTTGTGTCAAGCCAAGAAAGGGAGTAGTGGTCTGGAAAGCAGGAAAATCGATGTTTTGATCCCAGATGGAGAGAGCGTCTTTTCCCTTGCAGTTTTGCACGGCCTGTCCCAGGCGGATGAGAAGTTCAGGGTGCACCTCATCTCTCAGAATCGATGCTCTCCCGTGCGGTTTTCAAGATATATTGAGAGTTTTACCCTCTGCCCCGAAGAAGATGAAGCTCGGCTTCACTGCATCTTGAGGGCAATAAGGGAAAGGGGGATCGATATCTTGCTTCCTGTGCATGAGCTAGGTTTGAAATTTGTAGTAAAGCACAAGACCAGGCTGGAATCTTTGGTGCGCATACCTCCCATAGCCGATGCGGACAGTTTTGCCCTGGTCTCCGACAAGGGGCGGTTGGCTCATTTCCTGGAAGCTCATAATTTAGCCTCCCCCTGTACCCTTCGATATATCCCACCTCACGATGTGCCTGACCTAACAGCTCTGCAATTTCCTGCTCTGATTAAACCTGCAGAGGGTGCTAATGGGCGCGGGATTAAGCGGTTTGAGACCGCATCATCACTGCTCGAATATTTTGAGGCTGAAGCAGTTGATGAGGATTATATTATCCAGAATTATATAGATGGATATGATATCGATTGCAGTGTTCTCTGTAGTGATGGTGAAATTCTGGCCTACACCATCCAAAAAGGGCTTGCAGTGGGTTGTGGGGATTACCAGGCGCCAACCGAGATTGAGTTCCTCCATGATCAGGCAGTTTATGACCTGGTCTCCAGAATGCTGCGTAAGCTGAGTTGGTCGGGTGTCGCTCATATTGATTTACGCTATGACGCTGTCAGTGGCAAGATCAATATTATAGAGATCAATCCCAGGTACTGGGGGAGCTTGCCGGGGTCGCTGATAGCAGGGGTCAATTTCCCTCATCTGGCCTGTCTTGCAACCCAGAATATCTCATTCTTAGCACCGGACTACCATCATGTGAAATACGCTGCAGCTAAAGCAGCTCTGAGGCTGATAAGGGATAAGATCTTTAAAGGTGTAAAAACCGATATCCGTATAGGTGACACGGATCTTCCCAATGTGCTGAAAGATCCTCTTCCTGAGATCGTAAGGCTGTTTTTCAGATGTTGACGCTACTCTTCCTGGAGAGACTGAAGTACCTGGATGAAGGGGTCACCCCAAGGCGGCCCTTATTGAGCTTATTTCCCCATCGGACTCATCTAGGAGGATCTTCAGTTCATCGGGGCCGATGCCCACCTTCCTGCAGGGCGGAAGCAGCAGCAGGGCTTGGTGCGCCTCACTGTCGTTAATATCCACGTGAGCCAGCTGGTTGGCGACAATAATAATATCGGTGATATCAGCGCCCCCGAAATGCTCCCGTTCGAGCAATTCATGTTCATCTACCGCTTCGGCAATTGCATCGGGGAATCCCCACGTTTCGATAATGACCCGACCAACCCCGGGATGCCAATCCTGCAGAACCCCGTTCATGGCCAGCGTGTCTTCATATAATTCGGGATGATCGACAATGCGTGTCAGGATGTAGAACTTGCCGATGTCGTGCACAAGCCCGGCCAGCATAGCTTCATCTGTGCCAAGCTGCGGCTGCTGGCGTTTTGTCAGCAGGTACGCCAGAGCACCGACGTGGCTGCAGTGGATTCTCGTTGCTTCAATGATATCGTATACGGGGCTGTCTTTCGGAACCTTGAACGTCTGGTCCATGGCCATGGAGATAGCCGTATTGCGCACCATGTCTACGCCGAGGCGGCTGATCGCCATTTTCAGATCGATTATCTCTACCGGGCCGCGTCTCAGCATGGCGGAGTTTGCCATACGCAGCAAACGAACAGTTAGCAGGGGATCGGACTGGATGACCAGCGCCATTGATCCTAGCGAAATATCAGGGCTATTGAGTGCTTCACGCACTCGCATCATATTCTCGGGAAAAGGTGGTAGATCGAACGACTGGTGTGTCAGTTCCTGCCCCAGCTTTTTGACAAAATCAAAGGCGGAATTATACGCGGCATCCATGCTTATCTCCTGTTACCCTAATCATTTTATTCCTTGACTAAAGGCCTGACGGCAGGGTCGAACAAAACTTTAAAATCAACAAATCAAAGGTCACGGCTGCATGCTCTTCGGCGTCAGCGGCTGATCCCGCGTCAGCAGAATATTGAGCAGGTTATTCTGGAAGCTGATGTTGCCGGTGAGACTATCGTGCGATTCGCACAGCAGGATCGAGTGATCCATGGGGAAGTAACTGTAACGATGCCGTGGCACGGTTGGGTCAAGCGCCTCGCGTGCGAACAGCGAGGGTTTGGTGACGCGGCCGTCTCCGGGTTCCAGCATGAGTTTTTCGTAGTCCACGCCGGGCACGCGCAGGGTCACTTCGCTGGGACGCAAGCGCAGCACCGATTCACCGTTGACCTCCTCGACCAGGAGGCGCGCCGGGGTCAGTTCACAGTCTCCGCCAAACACCACGTGGCGCACACCGCCGTGTTCCACCGGCACTGTCAGTGACCAGACGAAACGCCGTGCACGTTCGAGGTATTTCCCGAAATAGATCTCCAGCATGGCAAGGTAAGCGGCACCCTCCTCCGGGTCCGGGAAGCGCTTGATGATGCGTTCACGCACCTGTGGATCAAAGATCGACCACTGGAAGGCACGCCAGATTTGCACATCGAACAGGTCGCGGTCGAGCACTTCGCCATTGGCGTTGACCAGCGCGCTGCGAATCGGATGCGGGAATAACTGGTAGGCACTCGGCATGGTGGCGAAGGTCTCGGTCGGGATGCGACGCAAGCCGATCTTGAAGCCCTGCAGGAATTCGTTTAGCCCGCTGACCGAACCGAGGTTGGGCGTGCCAAGCAGGATGACCTTGCGCACGCGCGTGGCACCGTGGTTGCTCATCGGGAAGTCGTTGCCATCCAGCACATCCGTGGTACCGTAGCGCAGGTAGTAGCGTGTCGCCAGCCCGCCCATACTGTGCGCAACGATATCGACCTTGAGGTCGGAGTCGGCATAGTCTGTACGAATGCGGTTAATCAATTCATTGAGGCGCCGCGCAGTCTCTACATTGTCCTGGCGCCAGTCATACACCAGTATGTAGTAACGTCGCCGCCCGTCAGTTACCGGCTCGCCGGGGATGCCTTTCAAATAACCACCCGAGGTTTCCAGTGTGCGAATGATCGCGCCATAAAAATCACGCCCGGCGGCACGGTCGGTGATGGCATGGGCTTCAAGATTCGAGGGTGCGGGTTGCAGGGTATCGGCATCGACCGGCAATGCTATGTCGTCGTAGCTGTTGAACAGCAGCGAGGTGATCCCGCCCGGCCAAACCTCCGTGCCGGTGTCACGGTCACGCAGGCGCGCGCCGAACACGCCGTGCACAAGGATGACCGGGGTTTCCACCACACCGGTTTTGACGCTGCTGTCACGCGTCAGTGGACGTGATTCATACAAGCGTTGCAGGTCTGGTACAGGGTTGAGCGCGCAGCCGTGTAACAGGCAGGAGAACAGTACAAGGTTATAGAGACGGCTGGGCATGGTTAATTTATCCAGGAAAACCATTTGAATCTCATCCGGTTACCGCAAACTCCAACATCCTCTCCCTGCTGCAGAGTGCACTGTGTGCACCGTAAATGGTGCGTAAAACGCACC
>JASJGW010000271.1:0-7121 GCA_033791305.1 Gammaproteobacteria bacterium
CACCAACCACGTTAACAAACACATCCTGATCACCCAGGGTCAGTCCGCCATGACGGTGCAATACGGCCAGTAGCATGGACAGACGGTTTTGTTCCAGTCCCAGCGTGATCCTCCGCGGGTTACCTGACTGGCTTTGATCGACCAGTGCCTGCACCTCGACCAGCAGTGGGCGCGTACCCTCCCAGGTCACCATAACGACACTGCCCGGCACTGCCTGTTCGTGCCGCGAAAGAAAAATGGCCGAGGGATTCGCAACCTCTTTCAGGCCGGACTCTGTCATCGCAAACACACCCAGCTCGTTCACGGCACCAAAGCGGTTCTTGATTGCCCGCAAGATACGATAGCGGTCGCCGGGGTCGCCTTCGAAATACAACACGGTATCGACCATGTGTTCCAGTACCCGCGGCCCTGCCAGCTGGCCCTCCTTGGTGACATGCCCGACCAGGAACATCGCAATACCGGACTGCTTGGCAAAACGTACCAGCTGGGCCGCGCTTTCCCTGACCTGTGCAACCGAGCCGGGCGCAGACTGCAATAATTCCGTGTACAGCGTCTGGATGGAATCCAGCACCATCACCTGCGGCTGTTCCCTGGTGGCCGTGGCAATAATGCGTTCAACCGATGTTTCCGTGTACAGGCGGATGTCATGCCCGTCAATGCCGAGACGGCCGGCACGCAGGGAGATTTGCTCCTGCGACTCCTCACCGGTGACGTACAGGGAGGACAGCTCCCCGGACAGGGTCGCCAGCACCTGTAACAGCAGGGTGGATTTGCCGATACCGGGGTCACCGCCGATCAGTACCACGGAGCCTGCCACGAGACCACCACCGAGCACCCGGTCAAGCTCCCCCATGCCGACAGAGGTGCGCACCCGGGAGTCTGTCTGGATAGCGGACAGGCGGGTTACGCTGCCGGCAGCAGCCCCGCTATAACCTGAAAAGCGGGAAGTCGCAGGAATGGCCGCCGGGATCCCTTCAGACAAAGTATTCCAGCCACCACAGGCATCGCACTGCCCTGCCCATTGCGCTGCCTGGGCGCCACAGGCGCTGCAGCTATACACTATTTTAGTCCTGGCCATATGTGATACGTAGGTTAACCGGATAAGCACCACCCGTCACCTTACATCAACTATCCAACAGGCAAAAAAAATCCCCCGGTGAAACGCTCCGGGGGTTAAGAACAATTCCGGATCAGACCGGGCCAACCAGTTCAGCATGGATACTTTGCGATATCACCCTCCCCAGCACATCTTGCGAAGCCATCCGGTTTCTGTCGTATTGAACCAGCATCAGGTGATAATGCAGCGGGCAAAATTCTGCCCTGTAAATACCCTCTGAATCCTCCAGGGAACTGACAAGTTCACGGCGTTGCCCCTCATCCAGTGTCTCGTCCACATGTACAACAATTTCAACATTGTGTTCCGGTTCGTTTTGCAAACTGTATGCAACTTCTCCCATGGCTCACCTCCGGATATCCAAAAAATGCATTCCTCGTCCCTGCTGTACTCCTCAATAAGTCCGACTAATGATCCACACAGGTCTATAAGCCTGTTTGATAAACACCGCCACGAAACATGTAAAACTAAAAAGTCAAATAAGCTGCATCTATAGATGTTTTACGACACCATCACGCACAGTCAGGAAAAGCCTAGTCGGCATATGACACTTGTCAAGAATGAACCCAGAAAAAGTGGGCTGCGTTCAGCCGTGGTACTCGAACTGTACCCGCGAACCGACACCGCAGAGTAATTCATAGGAGATGGTGCCGGCGGCTGCCGCCACTGTATCGACCGGCAGACCTTCACCCCACAGGACCACTTCATCACCAACCTGAGCATCGGGGTGAGCACTCAGGTCAATGCAAATCATATCCATGGACACACGGCCTGCCAGGGCAGCCGGTTTACCGTTCACCCGTACCGGTGCGCCACTCGGAGCATGCCGCGGATACCCGTCACCATAGCCGATGGCAGCTACGCCAATGCGCATATCGACCGGACAGATCCAGTCTGCACCATAACCAATGGCATCACCCTGCCGGCGCACATTCACCGCGATCAACCGGGTGCCGAGTGTCATGACCGGTTGCAAATCCAGCGCCTGCGCACTCTGACCGGATAAGGGTGAACTACCGTATAACATGATACCGGGACGAACCCAGTCGCGATGGGTGTCAGGCCAGCCAAGTATGGCCGCCGAGTTGGCCAGCGTCTGTTCACCGCCAGTTGCTGCAACCGCACCCAGAAACACCTGCAGCTGCGTGCCGGTCGCCGCATTGTCGAGATCATCGGCACAGCAGAAATGCGACATATAATGGATGTTCCCGAGTTGCGGAATCCCGCGCAGTCGCGCGGTCACGCTGGCAACGCTGTCAGGCTCAAAACCCAGCCGGTGCATACCGGTATCGAGCTTCACCCAGACATCCAGTGGCCGCAGCAGCCTGCCCTGCTCCAGCAGTTCCAGCTGACTGGCATGGTGAATGACAACATCCAGCCGGTAGCCGTTAATAAGTCCGACATCCTCGGCAGTAAACAGCCCTTCCAGCAACACAATGCGCCGGTCGAAACCGGCCTCGCGCAAGGAGATCGCCTCATCCAGGCAGGCAACGCCGAAGGCATCGGCAGCAGGCAGCGCCTGCGCAACCCTGACCAGACCATGCCCGTAGGCATTGGCCTTGATGATAGCCATGATGTTACTGTGCGGCGCAGCTTGCCGGACGCGGGAAAAGTTATGTTGCAGGGCTTGCAGGCTGATACGTGCCCGGACAGGCCGGGTCATCCAAATTCACCGCCGCCATACTGGCTGTCAGGTGCGTAGCTCTCAAACCGTGTGAACTGGCCCCTGAAAGTCAACAAGCGGGTACCAATCGGGCCATTACGTTGTTTACCGATGATGATTTCGGCCAACCCCTTCTGCGGACTATCCTCGTTGTACACTTCATCGCGGTAGATAAACATGATGACGTCCGCATCCTGTTCGATGGCGCCAGATTCACGCAGGTCCGACATGACCGGCCGCCGGTCCGAGCGCTGTTCAAGACTCCGGTTCAACTGCGAGAGTGCAATCACAGGAACTTCCAGTTCCTTGGCCAAGGCTTTAAGGTTACGCGATATCTCGGAGATCTCCGTGGTGCGATTTTCACGGGTATTGCCGATCTGCATCAACTGTAAATAATCGATCACGATCATACCGATATCATGCTCCCGCTTCAGTCGCCGGGCGCGCGCGCGCAGTTCCATCGGTGACAGGGCCGGCGTATCGTCAATAAAAATCGGTGCAGAATCCAGCAGGCTGACCGCTGAGGTCAGCCGTGGCCAATCATCATCATCGAGTTTGCCGGTACGTATCTTGTGCTGATCAATGTGTCCCAGTGAAGACATCATGCGCAGGGCCAGTGACTCGCCAGGCATTTCCATACTGAAGATCGCCACCGGCACCTGGTTCTTAATGGCCGCATTCTCGGCAAAGTTGACCGCCAGTGTCGTTTTACCCATGGAGGGCCGCCCGGCAACGATAATCAGATCGGAAGGTTGCAGACCGGCTGTCATGTCATCAAGATCGGAGAACCCGGTAGACACACCGGTCAGCGGATTATCCTGCTGCGACAGCATGTCAATGCGGTCTACAGCAGCAGTGAGCAGTGTACGAATACTCTTGAAGCCGCGCTTGCCACGATTACCCTGCTCGGCAATATCAAACACCAGCTTCTCGGCTTCATTCAGCAACTCGGCCGTTTCCCGGCCCTCGGACTCCAGGGCACTACCGGCGATCTTGTTGCCAACCGAGACCAGCTGCCGTGCCACCGACTTGTCGCGCACAATGTCAGCATAGGCCTTGATGTTCGCTGCACTGGGTGTATTTTGTGCCAGCGCGCCCAATGCCGCCAGCCCACCGACGTCATCCAGCAGGCCGTTATGATTCAGCCATTCGGAAAGGGTAATCGCGTCCAGAGGGTTGTTCTTTTCCGCCAGTTCCACAATAGCGTGATAAATCAGGCGGTGATCGCGGCGGTAGAAATCCTCTTCGGACACACGATCGGCAACGACGTCCCAGGTGCTGTTATCCAGCATGAGACCACCCAGCACGGCCTGCTCGGCTTGTAAGGACTGCGGCGGCACCTTAAGTGCCTCCGTCTCAGTATGAATTACATCTGCAGAACGAAGCGTTTCGGCCATTTATCTATATTTTGATATTTTGGTATAAAGAAATGAACATCATATCGCCCCCACGACGATGGGTAATAAATAGCACAAACGCGGCGTAAAGACATCATTGTATTTGGGCTGTCTTTATGCATCAGCATGACAACCTCACAAACAACAACAGGCAGCCTTTAACCGGGCTGCCTGTTATGTTTTTCGCTACAATAACTTGTAGCAATTAATGCGTGCTGTTTTTATTATTCTGCTGCAATCAACAATTTTACAATCACATCTACATCAGTGTGCAGCTGCAACTGTACATCGTGTTCGCCAACGACGCGGAACGCCCCGTCCGGCTGGCGTACTTCGTGACGTTCAACGACCACCAACGACTCCGTAATCACCTCGGCGATGTCGGCTGTACCAACCGAACCGAACAATTTACCTTCTTCACCGGCTTTCGATGTAACGGTAAACACTTTTCCAACCAGCAGTTCGCGGCGGGCTTCTGCGGCTGCCACCCCCTCGGCAGCGGCCTTCTCAAGCTCGGCACGGCGCGCTTCATACTCGGCAATATTCTCGGCAGTTGCCGGTGCAGCCTTGCCTTGCGGGATCAGGTAATTACGTCCAAAACCCGGTTTTACATCCACCTTTTCGCCCATGGCGCCCAGGTTGGCTATTTTTTCCAGCAGGATAATTTCCATTATTACACCCTCTTGCTATTAACTCGTTTCATTAACCGGCACTGCCTTTGTTCCGGGCCAGCCGTCGACGAAAATCAATCCAGGTATCCAGTAGACCACCGGCCGCAAGCAACAATGTAGCTTGCGGTACAATTGCCAGCAGTACATAAACCGCTACCAGCCAGCCACCACTCCGCCCTTTCCGTTTCAGCAGGCTATGTATGACGGCCAGCCCCACCAGCAGGTAAGGCACCAGCATAATCATGGCCAGCTGCGCACCGAATTCACTGACGGAGCCATCTGTAAACCGGGCAATCAGCATAATGCCCAGCGTTACCAGCCCGTTCGTATTACTGAGCCGTAATTCGTAAAACTCGTCCCGGAACGCCCCCGGGTGCACCAGCACTGATTGCCACCAGCGCGCCAGCAGCAGACTGGCGATTACTCCAACAACCAGCGAGGCAAACACCACGCCTGTCATCAGCGCGGACACTTCCTGCAGCAGTTCCACATCCGTCAGCGCCGGAAAAGACAGCCCGGCCCCGGCGAGGGTCGCTTCAACCTGCTGCAGCTGTTCCAGCCACCAGGCTGCCGGATTGCCGTAAAGCCCGAACACCAGCAGCAGTAAACACACGCCAAACAGGGTGGCGGCCTTCAATGCCCGTCCCAGGCTGTTGGTCTGCTGCAAAACAGCAGCCGTCATCCAGCAAGGCAACCACAACATCAATACCAACACCAGTGCAATAACGGCCTGTACACCCAGTAACTGGTAGAACAGTAGTGTGATGGCAGCCGCAATTGCCATTACCTGCAGGCCGGCCATCACGCCAACATGCAGGGTAACCAGCGCCACAACTGTTGCCGCCAGGTAATTCAGTATGCCGCCGAACGGTGGTACCAGAATCGCCAGGGAACCACTGATTACGGCTGCCAGTACGGCCTGCCAGCGTCCACTGACAATATAAGCAGCCAGGACCTTCATAGTCTGTGAAAACTGCGTGGTTTTCTTACGCCCGAATCCGGCTAGTGCGAATCACAGTAAGGTAGCAACGCCAGATAACGTGCACGCTTGATCGCGGTCGACAGTTGCCGCTGATATCTTGCCTTGGTGCCGGTAATGCGGCTGGGCACGATCTTTCCGGTCTCTGAAACGTACTGCTTCAGTACAGCCAGATCCTTATAATCAATTTCCTTGGTACCTTCAGCCGTGAAACGGCAGAATTTACGACGACGATAGTAACGAGACATGGTGAATCCTCTCTGGAATCTGTTGAGCCAGTATTATTCCGGTGCAACTGCCGGTTCTTCGGCCGCTGCTTCGGCTGCCGCTGCTTCCTCTGCGACCACTGCCGGCGCCTCTGCTGCTTCAGTAACAGCAGTGTCGGCGGGCGCTTCGCGTTCGCGTTTTTCTTCCGGTCGCTTGGCCAGCAAAGAGGGCTCCGTGACGGGTTCCTTGCGGTTGATCACCATGCTCCTGATGACCGCATCGTTGAAACGAAAAGCACTGTTCAGTTCTTCCAGGACGCCGGTACCGCACTCGATATTCATCAGTACGTAATGTGCCTTGTGCAGTTTCTGGATCGGATAGGCAAGCTGGCGTCTCCCCCAGTCTTCCAGTCGATGGATGGCGCCGCCATCAGCTTCGATCGATGTGCGATATCGATCGATCATGGCATTCACCTGTTCACTCTGGTCAGGGTGGACCAGAAACACAACTTCGTAGTGTCTCATCAAACTCTCCTTATGGATGAGTAGCCTGCTGTCTCTGCAACAGGCAAGGAGTTAATTATTCAGCTGTTTATCAGCCTTTTTGAGGAGCGAGCATTCTACGTGAGGGCCGGAACAGATGCAATAATAGCCATGGCAGCAACGGATCGCATCTGCGAGCAGGGTTCAGCACCAAATCGCGGAGGCGAGTCGCTCCTACAAGATGTTGTTTTTATTAATATAGGTTCATCCATGTGACTGCATACGCTGGCGGCGTACTTCAAACAACCCCACACCCGCCGCTACCGACACATTCAGGCTCTCGACCTGCCCTGCCATCGGAATGGCCAGCAGATGATCGCAATGCTCGCGTGTAAGGCGCCGCATGCCCTTGCCTTCGCTCCCCAGCACCAGGGCAATCGGGCCGAGCAGGTCACTGCCATAGAGCCCCTGTTCGACCTCGTCACTGGTACCGTAAATCCAGATACCGGCATCACGCAGCTGACGCAGGGTGCGCGCGAGGTTGGTCACGCTGAAGATCGGTACAGACTCCACCGCACCACAGGCAACCTTGTGCACCACTGACGTAA
>JASJGW010000272.1:0-3375 GCA_033791305.1 Gammaproteobacteria bacterium
ATATGACAATTCCGATGCGGTCGCCGTCCCGTGCATTGATGAAACGTCCCAGTACTCCCTTGATGACGGCCATCCGCGTGACCTGCCGGCCTTCGACCGTGAAGTCCATCGCCTCCATGGAGCGCGAGGTATCGATGGCCAGCATCAGGTCGTAACCCTCGGTACGGACCTCCGTGTAGGGCTCCAGCCATTGCGGGCGCATCAGTGCCAGTACCAGGCTGATCCATAGCAGGGCCAGCAGGATTGCGTGCAGGTGGCTACCGGCATGCGTTAGTGAACGTGCGGAGATAAAGGTTGAAGCCAGCCTGCCCAGTGCCGGGTGCAGCAGGGTGGACCGGTCCGCGTGCGTATAGGCATCCGTTGCACCATGCGGACGTGGCCAGAGTTGCCGTACCAGCAGCGGCAGGGGCAGCAGCAGTGCAAACCATGGCCAGCTGAAACTAAACACCGGCCGTTCCGCCTCGCAGCCGTTGTTTTAGTCGCGGCATGAACCTGCCAGGACGTTTGACGGGAGTGGCTGCATCAATCCAGCGCCTGGCGGCAACGATAAGCGCCGACAGTTCGGCCCGGGCAACCGCCAATGCTGGTGGCATGTACGGTGCCGTCAGCAATAGCTGCCCGCGTTGTTCCCAGTCGAATCCGGAGTTGTCCTGCGTGGCCAGCCATTGCAGCCAGTTGTCGCCCGTCAGTCCGGCGGCTTCGCGGCGGCCGCTGTGTGCCATGGCAATCCGGCGCAGCAATTCCGACAGCCGGCCGGCGACATCGCGTGGGTCTTCAATCGACAAGGCCTTTTTCAGTGCACGAAGCTGGCGGCGTGCGTCGCCGCGCCAACCGACCCAGGGGCCATTGTAAAGCAGCCAGTAGCGGCCGGCGGCCACTACTAGCAGCAGTGCCAGCAGGCCTGTGAGTAGCCACCAGCCGGGTGCAACAGGCCACCATGGCACTGCGTCCAGGCCATGGATATCACGCAGGACGGGTATTCCGGTTTCTATGGTGTCTATCATTTTCTGCCTGCGTAATGGCGCAGGCCGTTGATTAGCGAACGGTGCACATCTTCATTCGTGCTGATCGGTATCAGGCCGATCCCCAGGCGGTAGGACAGTTGCTGCAGTTCCTCGCGCCGCTGTTGCCAGTCTTCGCGGAATGCCTTGCGTCCCTCCGCGTTGTTGGTGTCCACTTCCAGCAGCTCGCCGGCAGCGTTGGAGAAGATGACGGTTCCCATGTCGGGCAGCTCGATGTCGGCCGGATCATCGACCGGCAGCAGTACCACGTCATGGCGCTGCTTGAGGTTGCCGAGAATGTGTTCCAGCCCGGTCGTGACCTGATTGATCGGTGCAATGACGAAGATCAGCGAGCCGGTACCGGCGCCGCTTTCGATGTGTCTCAGTGCCGACATGAGTTGTGACTCGTCGGTGTTGCCCTGTTCGATGGGTTCCGTCAATGCGCGTAGCAGGCGCCACAATCCGCGCCGCCCCGGCGTCGCACGGAAATAACGTATGTCGGTTGCCGGGTTGCCAAACAGCACGCCACCCACGCGGTCATGCTGTTTGCTGGCTGCCCAGCCAATCAACGCGGCGGTGCGTGCGGCCTGAATCGATTTAAAGGTACCGCGGGTGCCGAAACTCATGTGCGGTCCGGTGTCGATACACAGGATGACGCTGCGCTGGCGCTCTTCGCGAAATACCTTGAGATGCGGGACGTTGGTGCGGGCCGTGACCAGCCAGTCCATGTTGCGGATGTCATCACCTTCCCGGTACTCGCGGACTTCGTCGAAATCCAGCCCGGTACCACGGAATACCGAGGCATACAGACCGGTAAAGGTGGAGTTGACGAGATGATGGGCTACGACACCCAGGGTATGGGCCTGGTGACGGAGTTCCAGCAGGTCATCAAGCTGCGGATGAATGCTCATGGTGTTGCCGCTAGGAGGATGTGATATTCCGGGTGTATGCAGGTGCTGCAATCACGGGATAGCCACGACTTCCAGCAGCTGCTTGATAAATTCATTGCTGGTGATGCCTTCCGCCTCGGCCTCAAAGGTCAGCAGGATGCGGTGTCGCAGGACATCCGGTGCTACGGCCTGGATGTGTTGCGGGGTGACGAATTCGTCACCGTCCAGCCAGGCGCGGGCACGAGCGCAACGTGCCAGCGCGATCGTTGCACGCGGTGATGCGCCAAAGCGGCACCAGCGCTGCAGGCCCTCGTCATAGGCCCCGGGGTTACGGCTGGCCTGCACAAGGTCAACGATGTAGTTATTCAGTTTTGGGTCGAGGTAGAGGCGGGCGGTATCCTCCCGTACCTTGAACAATTGTTTCTGCGAGAACACCGTGGAGGGAGGTTCGGGTGCCTTCAGTTGCTGGTTGCTGTCGAGATCCAGGATGGCCAGCTCCTCTTCGCGATTCGGATAGTCCACCCAGACGTGCATAAGGAAACGGTCCAGCTGTGCCTCCGGCAGGTTGTAGGTGCCCTCCTGTTCAATGGGATTCTGCGTGCCCAGCACCATGAACAGCTTCGGCATGAGATAGGTTTTTAGTCCAACCGTGACCTGGTGCTCGCCCATGGCTTCCAGCAGGGCCGACTGTACCTTGGCCGGTGCCCGGTTGACCTCGTCTGCCAGCAGAATATTGTGAAACAGCGGACCCGCCCGGAATTCAAATTCACCTTTCTCATGGCGGTAGATATCGGTGCCGATGAGGTCGGATGGCAGCAGGTCAGGAGTGAACTGGATGCGGTGGTAGTCGCCTTCGATGGCCTCCGCCAGCGCCTTTACTGCCGTTGTCTTGGCAAGCCCCGGCATGCCCTCGACCAGCAGATGACCTTCGCTTAACAGGCAGATGAGCATGCTGTCGACAAGGTCGCGTTGGCCAATTACCCGGGTGGCAATGTGCTGGCGCACGCCGTCCAGCAACGTGGAATCCATGCGGCGGTTGTCGCTGTCGATGCCGCTGTCGATGCCGCTGTCGATGTCGCTGTCACTTTTTCTTTTGCTTTTGAACAAAGTGCCTGTCTCCTGAAAGGTTGGGATGTCACGGGCAACTGCACGGGCTGCCGGTGTGATTGATGTGTAGCCGTTTACCTTATTGTAAACGAGCTGCAGACCAGAGTATGGCAAAAAGCAGATGGCCATTATTCTTTTAATTATACATACACAATGGCAGACAATAGTGTCTGAATGCAACAGGCTGTTATTGACCTAAATCAAGCTTGCTGGACTTAGTTAGATGCAATGGTGGAGATGACGCGGCAATTTCTGCTGGTACGGGACCGGCCGTTGTTTTGTCCCTGTGCCTGGGAGTCGCGGCAGGCGTGATTTACAGTGCGTCCACCGTACGTGCGCCAATGTAGCAGAGTCACTCTATGATCGAAAAATCATCC
>JASJGW010000273.1:0-10156 GCA_033791305.1 Gammaproteobacteria bacterium
TGATCAATGCCGGCACATTGAGATCACGCACATTAATGACCGTTGAAATATTTTCCCAGTATCCTGCCGGAAAGCGCGCCTCCATGCGCCGATGCATATCCTCCACCACTGCATCAGGAATACTCAATGTATGTGCAAAACTGTCAAGCAGGTAGTCAACATGTGCCGGAGCACTGATACAGACTACCCTCTCGACCGTCATACCATGGTTCATGGCATAGGCCAGCACCATACCACCGAAGGAATGGGTGAGCGCGGCATAAACGGGACCATATTGTGTGCTCACTGCCTGTACGACTGCCGCACATTCCAGGATATTGGTGCTGTCTCCGGGCGTTTCACCGTGTCCCGGAGCGTCAACAGAAATAACCTGATAACCGGCCGCCGTTAGTGGCTCGACAAAGGCAGCCACCTGACTCCCCCGTCCGGACCACCCGTGGACGAATAGCACAACCGGCCCCTTGCCCCAGATGTAGATGGCAACCGGGATATTGTCGACCGGCAATGTGCCATGTTGTGCGCTTCGGGAAATCCGCTTGCCGGCAGCCGACTCCGGGAAACGCCGGGTACGGAACCACAGGCGATAGGCCCAGCGCCCCATGAGGTCAGGAAAAAGCGGTCCCAGCGTTGCAAACAGGAAACGCATAAAACGCAGACCAGGTGGTACAGGTCGATCCTGCGAACGACCACCATGGAACTGTTCCTTGTTACGTGAGGCCATTGATCTCCGCCCTGTATGCCGGCAACAGACAAGACCACGACAAGTCATGAACATCGTAGGCTGCCGGTATTTCACCCTTGTAATAACGGACACAGAGATGCTGCAGATGTTCCGCAATAGCGGCACTTTCACGCCCGGGATCACCCGGATACGAGGGGTAACGATACGCATCAGGGAAAAGCTCCGGATAGACCAGGCGGTCCGGCACCAGTGGAATACACCCTGATGCTACGGCTTCCAGCACAGCCAGTCCCTGGAACTCATGCAGTGCCGTTGTCAGTACCACGTGTGATTGCTGCAGCAGGCATTGATAGTCAGCATCCGCCTCGACCATTCCCCACTCGCCGATATGAGCTTTTAACAAGGTATACATTTCTGCAAAAATCGGGGGCTGCTCGCGGAATTGCTGGCCAATCACATGTACCCGGAAATCCAGGCCGGCAGCATGTAACTCAAGCAATGCACTGAACATGCGTTCCGGGGCCTTGTCATATTCCCAACGGTGGTTCCAGACAACGGTAAACGGTCCATCAGTGTTTGCAGCCACACCCGCTTTATCAAACCAGTATTCTTCAAGTGGCACAGGCAGGATACAGCTCTTTCCGGCAATCGACTCAACCACACCGTCCGGTACGGCATCGGGCATCAGCTGCAGCAAGGCCCGCGCGCCATCAAGAAAGGATTCCCGGTTCCAGACCGAATTAAACGCGATACGATCAGCTGCCAGCAGGGCATACAGGCTGGTCACCTTTGGTTCGATATATTGCCCGTCACGGCGGTCCGGATAGGCGAACTGATTTTCGTGACAATACACAAGCGCCGGCACACCTGCCAGCCCGGGCACCAGCCCTTTTAACGCAGACAGATCAGTCATGGATGTCGCTATCAGTACATCATAGGACTGTTCCAGTGTTTCCCGCTCTGAAAACGCCCAGGTCAGGCTGTTGCCACGCACGCGCCATGAGAAAAAGCGCGGCGGCAGTGTCAGTACCGTCCACTGCCACTCAGGAAATGCAGCTACCAGCCCCTGCCGCCAACGGCGATGACTGTATGCATCATAGGCGGATAGCAACAGTACCCGCTTCATGCCATGACCGGCTGCTCTTCATTAATATAGGTCTGCCCGCGATAAAAACGTGCCAGCAGCATGAACAATATCGCGGTTACCAGCATCAGCGCGGTAAAGAACATAAAATATTCTGCACCCTCCAGCTTGTTGCTTCCATCCGGCTCCTGAATGAAAAAGTTGACTGCACTGGTAAACAGGTTGCCCAGTGATATCGACAGCATGAAGAAGGCCATTACAAAAGACTTCATTGTTTTTGGTGCCTGTGTATAGGAAAACTCCAGGCAGGTGATTGACACCATGACCTCTGCCGAGGTTAATACGACATACGCCAGCAACTGCCAGCCAATGGCTGGACTGCCGCCCTGATCAATCGACGACTGTATGGCTGTCGAAATGGCAAATGCAGCCGCGGCCACAAACAACCCGATGGTGATCTTGCGTAACGATGTGAGCGGGAAGAACCTGTGAATTGCCGGATAGACCAGATAGGAAAACACGGGTATAAGCAACATCACCAGCAGGGGATTGGCGGCCTGAATCTGCGCCGGCAGCAGTTCAACACCAAAAAACAGGCAGTCCATCTGCCCTGCCTGCAACACCCAGGATGAACCGGTTTGGTCAAACAGCGCCCAGAATACGGCTATGAACAGGTACACCACTGTCAGGCGCCCCAGTGCACCCAGGCCGGTCCTGCTGAAAACCTCTTTAAGAAATCGGCGTCCACCGGCCGGCACGTGCACAAACCGGTAGCGACCCGCCCGGAAAATCAGGGTTGCAGTCAGCATCAAAACCCCGGGCAGGCCAAAGGCAACGGCAGACCCGTAGTGCTGCAGCAACCAGGGTGTCGCAAGGCTGGAAACAAACGCACCGAGATTGATGGCAAAGTAAAACCAGGAAAAGGCACGCGCCAACAGGCCCTGGTTGGACATGCCAAACTGATCACCCAGGTGTGAAGACACACAGGGTTTTATCCCCCCGGCACCGAGCGCAATCAGGCCCAGCCCAACCGCAAGTCCCCGGCTGGTGTCATCCAGGGCCAGCACGAAATGGCCGGCACAATAAACCAGTGATAACAGGATAATGGTACGGTATTTCCCCAACAGTCCATCCGAGATCAGCGCACCCAGCAGGGGGGTGAGGTACACTGCCGAGACAAACAGGTGATACCAGCCCTTGGCATCTTCCTCCGACATAACATCCAGCGTGCCACTGGCATCCAGCAGGTACTGGGTCATGAAAACGACCAGGATGGCGCGCATGCCATAAAAGCTGAAACGTTCCGCCATCTCATTTGCGATGATATAGGGGATACCACCGGGCATGCTGGTCCGGGGAACGGGGGCAGTGAGATATGCTGGCACCTGCGCAGTCCTGTGTATGTCTAAAACCGGGTGATCATACCCTGAAAAATCAGGCCCTTGTTAACGGGATTTCCGTCGCCTGCATAAATCCGTATGATTGCCGGCAGCGAATTACGCCAAGACGATAATGATACTGGAGGATGGCATGGCCGAAACTGTAGAAGAACTGACCATCACGTACGAAGAAGACGGGATAGAGACAGTTAAGGAACTGGACAAGAAAGTACTTACCAAGGGCGCCTGGTCGACAGTTATTTACCGCTACCAGGACTGGAACCGCTCCAAGGAAGAGTACGGCCCGGACAAATATTCCATCCGCCGTTATCAGAAGCGTAATGGCCAGTACCAGCCCAAATCGAAATTTAATATCTCCAGCAAGGATCAAGCTGAAAAAATCATTGCTGCCCTGCAGGAATGGATCAAGTAGTCTTGCCCTGAGCCCGCCTGGACCCGGATGCTAACAATGCTGGCATGCTGACATTCAACATGCCTTTTTAGCTGTCTGCCACCATGGCGGCTTCCAGATCTGACCGGATCACCCGCTGTTCCTGCAACAAACTGTCAAACAATGCCCGTTGATGTATCGAGCCTGACCCCTGTATTTCATCTGCACGATTGAAATAATATTCAAGGGCGGCCTTCACCATGGCCCTGGGCCGTTTGCTCACCTCAACTGTTTCACTGTTGCCGGTAATACCGGCATCGATATCTGCCGCCAGTTCCAGCAGGGTATAACGTGCCACCTGCGCACATTCCGAACCACCCTCCGGGTAAGCGGTATGTGCGTACTCGCGTATCGCGGTGCACAGGATGTCCTTGACGGTAACATCGCAACTGAGCTTTATTCTTCGGGGTTTGATTTGTCGGGCAGCCACTTCATGATTCTATGCCAGATTCATGATGGCAGGATAGCCGGCAACCAGAAACACTGACCGCAGGGATGCGGCCAGTGTTTAGTAACGGGGGGCAACAAGATACGGCTAGATATTTACCGGGTCGTCGTCTTCATCAGCAAACACATCATAGATATTCTCTTTCAATACTTTTTCTTCATGCATTTCTTCAAGCTTCTTGCGCGCCAGGGCCCGGCGTATCTTGCGTAATGCAGCCATACCCTTGGCGCGTTTCTTACGTGGCTTCCTTTTTAAAACAACATCTTCTGTAACGGCACTCATCGCACTGCCCCCTTGCTGGTTTCTCCATGGCCAGGCCAGTCAGAACTGACACTCAGGAGCCTATCGGCCACCCGGTGATGAGGCTTTAGAAGTCGGCTGACAGGGGTTTAACAGCAGACACTACCTGCTTTCAAGCCTTGTCATTATCGCAAGCAATTGTATTTAATAGTAAATACAGAGCACACCTAACCCTTCCTCACAGCCATCCGGAGCAAATCAATACCCGGGCACACCAACCGCCGCCATCAGCTAGAATCAGGGAGTGTGGAACCAATCACGCATCAGGGAGCCCTCAGCTTGAGACCGGCAATATAATGAAACGATATATCAGCATTTTCCTGTATGCCCTTATTTCACTGCCCGTTCCGGGCAATAGTGCTGAACAGGTCTACACTTGGGTTGATGACAGTGGTACGACGCATTTCAGCGAGACACCACCACAGGAATCAGCAGCCGAGGCACAGCTCATTGAGGTGCTACCGACAAGTGGTGCTACCCCGGGCAACGTGGCAGATGATGGTTTCTATTCTGTCATCAACCAGGCAGAGCGCATGCAAACACGCCGCCTGAAAAACGAAAAACTGGTGGCCGAGAAAAAACAGGCGGAAGCCGAGGCCAGCAAGGCCCGTGCAGAAGCACAGGCTGCCCTGCAAAACGCATACAACAATGAACCCGCTACCAACTATCCCGCCTACCCGTATTACCCCCGTTACAGGCAGCATCGACCATGGCGCGGGAATGGACGTGGGCATGGACAGCGACCCGGACATGGACAACGACCCGGGCATGGATACCGACCGGAATACTCACGCCCGGGCAGACCCAGGACGTCTCTTGGCAAGACACCCGGGATGCCCCATTTTTGAAGTACGTGACAGATGAGACTAACCGGATAGATTGTTACACTAGTTGCATGAGTGAAGAAGAAAGCCCCCTGCAGTTCCCCTGTCAATTCCCCATCAAGGCAATGGGAAAAGCCGACTGTGAACTGGATGTTATTGTTGTCGAGATCGTCCGCAGACATGCCCCGGACCTGGCTGAAGGTGCGGTGCACACACGCAACAGCGCCCAGGGTAACTACATTTCGGTTACCGTCACTGTCAACGCCACCAGCCGCGGACAACTGGATGCAATCTACCAGGAACTGGTCGACTGTGAAGCAGTCATCATGGCCATTTGAATAAGCTCGGCCTGATATGCCTGCCCCTCCCGGCCTGACCGTCAGACATCCCGGACTGACAGACTACGAATCTGCCTGGCATGACATGCAGGCCTTTACTGACAACCGTAGCGCCAATACCCCGGATGAACTCTGGTTTCTTGAACACCCCCCGGTTTTCACCCTCGGCCGCAACGGCAAGCAGGAATACCTGCATAACACCGGCAACATACCGGTGATCAACACAGACCGCGGCGGGCAGGTAACCTACCATGGCCCCGGTCAGTTGATTGCCTACACCCTGCTGAACATCAAACGCCGCCAACTGGGTGTACAATCCCTGGTCTGGATACTGGAACAGGCAGTAATTGATTTACTCACGGACTACTCACTCAGCGCACAACGTCGTGAAAAGGCACCCGGTGTGTATGTCGACGACCGCAAACTTGCCGCACTGGGCTTGCGTGTTCGCAAGGGCTGCGCCTTCCACGGACTCAGTCTCAATGTCGATATGGACCTGTCACCATTCGCCATGATTGATCCCTGCGGTTACAGCGGCCTTGAAGTAACGCAACTGAGAGATCTGGGTATTGATGCAGCGATGGAAACCATCAGCAGCCAGCTTCAAACACACCTTGAACGATTGTTGGACAAACCGGCACTATGAGCAACATTGAACGTAAACAGCGCGGCGCGGCCAAGACCGCCCGCATACCTGTAAAAATAGAAACCACCACCCGGCCACAGCGCAAGCCGGCATGGATTCGCGCCAGGTCACCGTCTCATCCTGCGGTGTCACGTCTCAAGGAAGTACTGCGCGACAACCATCTGCACACCGTCTGTGAAGAGGCCTCGTGTCCGAATATCGGAGAGTGCTTTGCCGGCGGCACAGCCACTTTCATGATCATGGGCGATATCTGCACGCGCCGCTGTCCGTTCTGTGACGTGGCACATGGCCGCCCCGACCCGCTGGACGCTGATGAGCCGGAAAATCTGGGGCGCACTATCAGGGACATGGGACTGAGTTATGTCGTCATCACCTCGGTTGACCGTGATGATCTGCGTGACGGCGGTGCCGGTCATTTCACGCATTGCATAGCAGCCATTCGCAAGTACAGTCCGGACATCAAGATCGAGATACTGGTGCCGGACTTTCGTGGCCGCATGGACAGAGCGCTGGACATACTCATCAAGTCACCACCGGATGTATTTAATCACAACCTTGAAACTGTACCCGGCCTGTACAGGAAGGTACGTCCCGGCTCGGATTATGCCTGGTCACTGAATCTACTGAAACGTTTCAAGGCACTGCACCCGGGGGTGCCGACCAAGTCGGGACTGATGCTGGGTGTCGGTGAAACAATCGAGGACGTGGAACAGGTTATGCGTGACCTGCGTGAGCATGACTGCAACATGCTGACACTTGGACAATACCTGCAGCCCAGCGTGCACCATTTGCCACTGGACCGTTATGTACATCCGGATGAATTTGATCGCCTCGGTGAACTGGGCTACGAACTGGGCTTTACCCATGTTGCCAGTGGTCCCATGGTGCGTTCCTCCTACCATGCCGACCAGCAGGCCAGGGAATCTCTGGAGCAGGACGTAACAACATAACAGGGTCAGCCCAAATGGCAATTACAGCAGGGACTGGATCCGGTCGGCTGCCTGCCTGATGCCATCCGGTTCGATACCTGGGAAGGTTTCTGTTGCCAGCAAGGCATTCACCTGCGACACGAAATCACCGCTGAAAAACTGCTCACGCGTCATCACTTCCAGGTGACCGTGCTGCCGTACCCAGCTGTTCAAGTATGCCGTTTCCGGCCAGTCCCGGCGTTCTATCGTGAGTATTGGCACGCCATTACAGACCGCCTCGGCATAGGTGCCATAACCGGGCTTGGTAAGCACCACGTCGACGGATGCCAGCACATCAATAAACGGCATTTCCAGTGAGTTGAAATCAACCATGTCATGGCGACACTGCGGCACTGCGTCCGCAAATATCCAGATAACACCTTCAATGTGCGGCCAGCCGTCCACCGGTAACGGAGTCGTAATACCACCGAGGGCAACCAGCACTGTCCGTGTTACCCGGTCAACAACACAACGTTGCAGTAATGCCCCTTGCTGCCGGCTCCCCTGCCGGGCAATGGGACCTGTTGTCACAACATTGTCGAGATCCGGCATGGGTATGGCCGGTGTCGGCACAAGAAACAGACCGGCTGCACGATAGCCGTTCATCATCTGTTCCTGTATGCATCGGTCTTCGCTACTGTCTTCACAATAGGCCGCATAGATGGCGGCCCAGTTAAGTGAACACAGACCCACTGCCGGTATCCCGCATTGCGCAGCAGCCGACAGGATTCGATAGGGAATATCAGACAGTACAAGATCGGGGTCTATCTGCCCCAGCAGATCGATATCGTTCCGGTAGCCCTGCTTCCAGTCGCGGTGAAACTCGCGGTAGACCTGCCGTGAAGCGGGCACATCGACTTCCCATGCATTCAACATGCGCAGCACCGGGTCCAGTTCTGCCTGTCGATATTCAAACTCACGGTCGATTCTGGCTGCAACCACCTCATACGGCAGACTGCCACAAACAGTAAGGACCAACTCCGGCAACCGCTGCCGCAAGCTATTGATGACCGGCGCACACTGCGCCAGATGTCCGTAACCATGGCCGGTCAGGGCCAGCAATAAATGAGGGGGGCCGATGGTTAGCTACCTTCCGGCAGAAGTTTTTCCATCAGGTAGCCAAGACAATCCTGACGAATAATTCTTTCATCCAGCGTAAACATTGACGGCATTAACGGCCGGGCAGTTACCAGCGTATTGTCCTCGATTGTAAAATAACGGTCATGCACTGACTGGTCATTATCATCAGACACATCCAGCCTGACTGCAGCGCCCGACCGTATCCAGCCCAGCTCCGTACCCGCCGGCAATTCCCGGAAATTGAGGTGGTCAATATCGCGTAGCAGCCGCAAATCAACCGCCTCCTCACCAAACCCGAAGCTGATATCTGCCGGTATTTTCACAACCGCAACCGTATGAAACAGATCCACATCATGAGAGGCCACCGGATGCTGGGGCAATTCGCTGAGGTGCAAACAGGCATCCACGTAATCGCGCGCATGCGCCATGCCGTATTCATGATCGGGTTTGCCACATTCAATCGTCACAGCAGGACAGACACAAGACATTGCCATCGACTGTACACCCAGTGGACGGATGAAATACACCACCGTGCGACTGAATAACGAGGCAAGATGCAGGAACTGGTTGTCCACGCGGTTAATGCAGCCGTAATGCGGGTTGATTCCCGTGTTGTTGTGAATATCGACACTGGCAAAGGCCTTGCGTGCCCGCAGACTGTCCACCACCTGCCGCATCATCTGCGCCTCCGGGGCATCGACCTGTTCGGTACCCGGCCAAACACGGTTATAGTCAGCCTGACCGTCCAGAAAACGTAGCCCCTCGGCGGCTGCCGCGACATTTCCGATAAAAATCGACAACGCACGCGGCAGTTCCCGGTCACGGAATTTCTGCAACAGTGACTGTATGGCATAAAAACCGGTGCTCTCATTACCGTGTGCCAGCACAGTCACGAACAACGGCTCCGGGCGCCGCCCCGGCAAATGTATCAGTGTCGGACCACCCAGCAGTTCCGCCATTGATTCCACGGGTCTTTCCAGCAGACCATCCGGCAACTTTTCTATTTCATTAAGCATCATTACTTCAGTTAATTCCCCATTCATGTACCGGTGTACCCGTTTCCTGGTGCGCATAGTAGGCATTTGTCATTGCCGCCAGATCATCACCATGACGTTCCACGTATGCCCGTTGCCAGACCGTACCGGTCTGACGACTGCGCGCACGAGCTTCGATAATCCCGAGGTAACGGTTGATATCGTCCCGGTCGATCTCCAGCTGCTCCAGCCCCTGCCGTGCCATGGGCAGCAGCTGCTCCAGCAGTAACTGCTGTACATTGCTCCGCTGGCCATCCAGCCAGGTAACATGCGCATCCAGCCCATGCTGGGCTGCCGCATAAAAATTATCGCGCGCCATGGCAAACGGTAGTTGCTGCTCGGGCGGGACTTCTGCCGTCATCAATGCCTGCATCAGGCCATAAAACATCGCTGCATTCGCAATCATATCAACGATCGTCGGGCCACCGGGTATAACCCGGTGTTCAATGCGCAGGTGCGGTATCCCGTCATAATCAAAGCCGATCAGGGGACGGTTCCAGCGCCAGATAGTGCCATTGTGCAGCCGCACATGAGACATCTGGTCCAGTCCGTCATGAAACTGCATCGGTAACAACAAGGGATAGTGCTGCTCGTTTTCAACAAAACATTCGAAAATGGAATGCCGCACATAACCGGAACCAAAGGTTACCCGTCGCATTGGCCCGTGACTGGCTCCGGCAAAACCACCAACGGCGACCGACTGTTCAAACAGCGGTATACGCGTTTCACTCCAGAGGTCATGACCAAACAAATAAGGTGAATTCGCAGCCACCGCCACCAGCGGCGCCGACACACTCAGTGCCGCATGACAGGCACGGCTGGCGACGCGTGGATGCACCTTGAGATGCAGCTGAAAGGAAGTGGTTGCGGCCTCCAGCATGACATTATTATGTGCCACCCTGAGATGTTCCCGGCCATTGAT
>JASJGW010000274.1:0-9312 GCA_033791305.1 Gammaproteobacteria bacterium
CATTTCAAATACACCGCGACGCAAGGCGAAATTGGCACTGGTCATCACTTGCATATTGCCCTGCTGTGCACTGGCAATACGCTGTGCAAACACCGCTTGCTGATACCGCCCCCAGAAGCCTGGCGAGTCTGTGTGTAAGGCACCAAAACTCACATCGGCATCTGCATTCAGCACCTGAATGTAAGCCGCGAGTGCCTGTGGCCCTTGATACTGACAATCACTGTCTAAAAAACACAGCAGTTCCCCTTGCCCGGCGGCGGCACCCTGATTACGGGCAATGCTGCGTCCCTGGTTCGGTCTCAAGGCGACAAGCTGCACCTGTGGATAGACTGCCCGCACCCGCGCTTGCGTGTCATCTGTAGAAGCATCATCCACCACATACACCTGCATCGCCCAGCCATCCGGCAAAACCTGAGCGAATACCGTCTTTAAGGTATCAAGAATAAAAGCCGCGCCGTTGTAGACGGGGATAACAACATCAATCTGTTGCATTATCAGACTACTCGACATAGTAACGCAGCGTTTCTGGCAACCCGCAGCCGACCCACAAGACGGGATTTTCCCGGAAACAGCAGTTTCAAGGCTGAAAATTCCTATTGTAGAAGTAGTAAATAGCCACAACCTGCACCCTTCGCAACCCGGTCGAACATGTGCATGCCTTTATTGCCGACACAATCGCGTCCATGGCAGCATCTGCCGAGCTTGACACACAGTCGTCTATTCTACATGGTTGTGCGAAGACAACCTCGTAAACAACTCCACACATCACTCAGCTGAATTGACATGCGATCAATCCTTGTCCTGACTTCAACCTACCCTCGCTGGCGGGGAGATACTGAACCCGCGTTCGTACACTTCCTTTGCAGACGGCTGACAGGTAAATATCGGGTCATTGTCCTCGCACCTCACTATCCCGGCTCGCTCGGAAAGGAAACTGTAGAGGGTGTGCTGGTCTACAGATTCCGCTATTTCTTCCCGTTTGCAGAAAATCTCGCCTATAACGGTGGCATCATCGCGAACCTTAAAAACAACATTCTGAAATGGCTGCTGGTACCCTTCTTTCTCGCCAGCCAGTCCTTTCACATGCTTTTTCTGGCCAGAAAGTACAAGGTCAGTCTGATCCATGCCCACTGGATCATCCCCCAGGGATTACTGGCCGTAATTTGCCGTCAGTGTCGGCTTGTGTCAAAACACATCTGTATCCTGTGCACATCACACGGGGGGGACCTGTTCTCGTTGCAAGGCGGGGTGCTGCAAATGCTGAAACGCTATACTTTACGCCATAGTGATCATGCAACCGTCGTGAGCACTGCAATGCGCAAGCACCTGAATAATATGGGCTGCAGTACTGAGAACATATCCATCCAGCCCATGGGAGTAGACCTGACCAGGCAGTTCGTCCCGGACAAGAATGCAGTCAAATCCCGGGACATCATCTACGTCGGACGTCTGGTAGAGAAGAAAGGTGTCAGCACACTGATTGACTCAATCAAACTACTTATAAAAGACTACCCTGCGTTAAAAGTGACCCTCGTGGGAGACGGTCCCGAGAGATCAACCCTGGAGCAACAATGCCGTCAGCTGGGAATAGCCACGCGGGTCGAATTCGCGGGTCCCATGCCCAATGACCGTGTCCCGGAATTCTACCAATCCGCAAAAATTGCCGTGGTCCCCTCCATTGTTGCCGCGGATGGTGACCAGGAAGGCCTGGGCCTTGTTGCAGTAGAAGCTCTGGGATGTGGCTGTGCCACCATCGTTTCAGATCTTCCCGCATTGAGTGATGTGGTCACACACGGTGATAACGGACTGGTATTCAGTGCCGGGGATGCCGTCGAACTTCAGGACAGGATTACCTCGGTTTTGAGCGACGAGTCCTTGTATAAGCACCTGGCAGGTAACAGCCGTCAGTCCGTCATCGACAAATTTGACTGGCAACCGGTCGGTGCGCGTTATTTGGAGATCATGGAACAGTGCAGAGGCACTACGGACGCCTAACAAATCCACCCGCAGGCGCCTGAACACTTCCCTGTACCCCCCGCAAAAATCATACAACTCATAACATCATATACCGACACCCCTCTACGTTACCTGCTGACTGGAACACTCAAATCATGTGATATATTTAATGAAATCTGCATATTAGCAAGGATGCGCATTCTTGAAACAGGAGACTTCGGTCATAACAGAGCAGCCCTGAAAATGACTCATTTCATCAACTATGACCGGTTTGTCTGAAAGCGCCGCCCCCTACCAGCGGCAAGGCAACGCGCCTGCCAGCAATGGTCATCTAAAGATCTACCCCGGGTTGCCGAATAATCCATAGCAAATGCTGTACCCGGAGAATAATTGGAGACGGACCATGAACAACAGATTGATAAGTCATAAATTTATTGTAATTTATGTACTTAATGACAATCTGGCGTGGCATCCCAGGATCCTGAATTTCTGACGAACATCACAGCAGAAGCATACTATCTAGGATATTCATACTCATTCATGGCAACTACCAACCCAACTGCTCACCTCAGCGGCCTTGCCCGCAGACTTGTCATGGACGGCCTGCTCGATGAGGAGGAAGCCAGCAAAGCCCATGAAATGTCGCTGAAAAAGCGAACACATTTCGTCGCCTACCTCGTAGCAAACAAGATACTCAACAGCAGTGACATCGCATGGTCAGGCTCACAGGAATTTGGTGTGCCGTTGTTCGATCTGGAATCGATGGACATGGAGGTTGCACCGCTGAGACTGGTCAGCGAGAAACTCATCCAGCAACATAACGCCCTGCCGCTCATCAAGCGCAGTAACCGTCTCTATATTGCCGTATCAGACCCGACCAATCTGAGCGCGATTGATGAATTCAAGTTCCATACAGGCATCAATACAGAAGCCGTGCTGGTCGAGGAAAGTCAGCTGCACCAGGCCATCGAAACTGTGCTGGAAACACTTGACACCACCATGTCCGAACTCATGGATGCCGATCTCGATAATCTCGATATCAGCTCCGGTGAAGATGACAACAGAAAAGACAGTGACGATAGCGATTCTGATATTGACGAAACGCCAGTTGTACGTTTTGTAAACAAGGTGCTGCTGGATGCCATCAACACCGGGGCTTCCGACATCCATCTCGAACCGTATGAAAAGGAATTTCGCGTCAGGTTCCGCTCAGACGGAGTCTTGCACGAAATCACCTCCCCACCCCGCTCACTGGCAATGCGTATCATTTCCCGACTCAAGGTCATGAGCCGAATGAATATTGCTGAAAGACGGGTACCCCAGGACGGGCGTATTAAAATGAACCTGTCACGTAACCGCTCGATTGATTTTCGTGTCAATACCTTGCCAACCCTTTACGGTGAGAAGGTGGTTTTACGTATTCTGGACGGCGCTGCAGCACAAATGGGTGTGGATGCACTGGGTTTCGAGGAAGATCAAAAGAAGCTGTTTACCGAAGCGATCAACAAACCTTACGGCATGGTACTGGTTACCGGGCCGACCGGTAGTGGCAAGACGGTCTCCCTGTACACGGGCCTGAATATGCTTAATACACCGGACCGCAACATTTCCACCTGCGAGGATCCGGTAGAAATCAATGTCATGGGCATCAATCAGGTCAATGTAAACCCGGTGGCTGGTCTCGATTTCGGCATCGCATTGCGTGCTTTCCTGCGTCAGGACCCGGATATCATCATGGTGGGTGAGATTCGTGATCTCGAAACGGCAGAAATTGCCATCAAGGCAGCTCAAACCGGTCACCTGGTATTGTCCACACTGCACACCAATGATGCCCCGCAGACCCTGACGCGTCTGGCCAATATGGGTGTCCCCTCATACAGCATTGCCTCGGCAATCCACCTGATCATGGCACAGAGACTTGCACGGCGATTATGCGAAAAGTGCAAAACAGAATTTGATATTCCACCTGAGGCACTGCTTAAAACCGGATTCAGTGAAGATCAGCTTGATGGGCTCAAGATATTTAGCCCCGTAGGCTGCGATTCCTGTACCGGAGGCTACAAGGGCCGGGTAGGCATTTACCAGGTTATGCCAATATCTGAAGAAATGGGAAGATTGATAATAGAAGGGGGGAATTCCCTGCAACTTCAGGAACAGGCACATGCCGAGGGTGTTGCAGACCTCAGGAAATCAGGCCTGAAGAAAGTTGCTGCAGGCATTACCAGTCTGGAAGAAGTCGACCGCGTAACAAAGGACTAAATCATGGCAGAAAAAGCAATCAAACAACCACAACTGTTTACCTGGACAGGCACTGATAAACGTGGCGTTAAGGTCAAGGGACAATCCCGCAGCAGCAACCCGAACCTGATCAAGGCCGACCTGCGCAAGCAGGGTATCAAACCGATTTCGGTTCGCAAGCAAAGCAATCTTTTCAAGGCAACAGAGAAGAAAAAGATCATCCCCAAGGATCTTGCTGTTTTCTTCCGTCAGCTTGCCACCATGATGTCCGCGGGCGTTCCCCTGGTGCAGTCATTCGAGATCATTGGCCGCGGGCATGAAAATGCAGGCATGCGGGAATTGATTCTCAAGATCAAGGGAGAGGTCGAATCCGGTACCAGTCTTTCGGAGTCCCTGTCAAAACATCCTCTCCACTTTGATGACCTGGTCATCAGCCTGGTCGGGGCCGGTGAGCAAGCCGGTGTACTGGAAAGCCTGCTGGACAAGATCGCCACCTATAAGGAAAAAACAGAATATCTGAAGGCCAAGATCAAGAAAGCCATGTTCTATCCAGCAGCAGTGATTGTTGTCGCATTCATTGTCACGGCAATCCTGCTGATCTTTGTTGTACCCCAGTTTGAACAGTTGTTCAGTAATTTTGGTGCGGACCTGCCGGCATTTACCCGTGTCGTCGTCAACATGTCCGAATTCATGCAGGCATACTGGTGGCTAGTCCTTGGCATCGCCGGGGGAGCCATCTTCGGCTTCCTGCAGGCCAAGAAACGCTCCCGAAAATTTGGCAGAATACTGGATCGCACAATTCTGAAGATGCCCATTGTCGGTCCTATCATGCACAAGGCCGCCATTGCTCGCTATGCCCGGACCCTGTCCACCATGTTTGCTGCCGGTGTCCCGCTGGTTGAGGCACTGCAGTCGGTTTCCGGCGCCACCGGTAACGTAGTCTACTCAGATGCTGTACTGATGATAAAAGACAGCGTTGCCACCGGACAGCAACTGACATTCGCCATGAACCAAACCGGACTTTTTCCGAACATGGTGGAACAGATGGTTGCAATCGGCGAGGAATCAGGCGCCCTTGACGCCATGCTGTCCAAGGTTGCCGACTTCTATGAACAGGAAGTGGATGATGCCGTTGACGCCCTCACCAGTCTGCTGGAACCGCTGATCATGTCGGTACTGGGTGTTCTTATCGGTGGCCTTGTGGTAGCCATGTATCTGCCAATCTTCAAGATGGGCGCCGCGATCTGATACCATACCACTACCTTGTACATTGAACCGGCACCAAGCGTTTGTCGGACCTGGGAATAAGCTACTGCGCTGATGGAAGTCCTGCAACTGCTCGAGTCCTCTCGGCTGTTCTTTGCCGTAGCCACCGGCGCCCTGGGCCTGATAGTCGGCAGTTTCCTGAATGTTGTCATTTACCGCTTGCCGGTCATTATGGACAGGGCCTGGACCCGCGAATGCCAGGAACATTCAGGAGAATCAGCCAGCACGGATAAGCAGGAGCGCTTCAACCTGCTGGCACCCGCCTCCAGGTGTCCGCAATGCAACCACCACATCACAGCAGCAGAGAACATCCCTGTCATCAGCTACCTGTTTCTGAAGGGGCGTTGCTCGGACTGTGGTACCGCCATATCGATGCGTTACCCGGCTGTCGAGATGGTCACCGCGATTCTGTCTGTGATAACCGCGCTCCATTTTGGGTACAGCGTGCAAACACTGGCCGCGCTCGGTTTTACCTGGGCACTCATCCCGCTGTTTCTGATCGATTTTGATCACCAGATTCTGCCCGATTCGATTACCCTGCCCCTGTTATGGGCCGGACTGCTACTCAGCCTGTTCAGCCTGTTTACAGACAGCCAGAGCAGTATTATCGGTGCTGCAGCAGGCTATCTGTCTTTATGGACAATCTTCCATACATTTAAACTGCTGACCGGCAAGGAAGGCATGGGCTATGGTGATTTCAAGCTCCTCGGTGCCATTGGCGCCTGGACAGGCTGGCAGGTGCTGCCCGTAGTGATCCTGTTTTCATCCGCGGTTGGAGCCGCCATTGGAATTACCCTAATCCTGTTCAAGGGCCGCGACCATAGCCAGCCCATGCCCTTTGGTCCATTCCTGGCCGCAGCAGGATGGGTGACACTTTTGTGGGGAAACGACATAATAAGGCTGTATCTGCAGTAACCTTTTATTAATGACAGCCGTGTAATACGGACACCTTGGACCTGGATGGCAAACACATGCTGGTGGTAGGCCTGACTGGTGGTATTGGTAGCGGCAAAACGACAGTCGCGAAGGGTTTCAACGCACTCGGTGTGCCTGTCATTGAGACGGACCAGCTGGCACGCGAACTGGTTGAACCTGGTCAGCCAGCACTTAATGAGATTATTACTGTCTTCGGGAAAAATTGCATCACCGCTGACGGGCAGCTGAAACGTGCTTGCATCCGCCAACAAATCTACTCGGATGCCGGGCTAAAGTCACAACTTGAAGACATCCTGCACCCGAAAATACGCCAGCGCATCAAAACCTTATTGGCCGATCTCCGGGTAGCCTACTGCATCGTGGTTATTCCCCTGTTACTGGAAACACACCAAACAGACCTGGTTGACCGGATTCTTGTGGTCGATACACCTGAAAAAGAACAGCTTACACGGGTTGCCGCCAGAGACAGCCTGTCGGACAATACCATCATGGCCATCATGCAATCACAAGCAGATCGCAACACCCGCCTTCAGGCCGCTGATGACATCATTGTGAATGACCGCGACCTGAGATCACTGACTGAACGCATACTGGAATTACATACGTACTACATGGAAATCTCATATGACCACTAGCTCGGGCACTTCAATTGCGAGTAGCCGGCACGCACGAGACCATGCCGATCCTGCGCACAGCACTGCAAACAAATCACCCCGGTCCGTGCCTGACAGGATTATGTATGAACAGCCGCTCAACGAGCGAATAAGAGCCTTTCTGCGACTTGAATACCTGTTCCAGCAAGCTGCCTATCATCTGGGTCGCCAGTCCGAATGGGATAGCCGTGCCACACTGGCCTGCGTTCTGGAGATTCTCGAAATTTTCGGAAATACCAACCTCAAGTCCGAGGCCCTCAAGGAACTGGAGCGTCACTCGACCAATCTGAAACGGCATGAACAAAATCCGGACGTTGACCATTCACAACTCTCGGGCCTGCTGGACAATATCACCACTCACATGGAAAGCGTGCGTGCAATTAATGGCCAGATTGCCAATGAACTGAAAGCCAGTGAGTTTCTGGTAAGTATCAGACAGCGAAGCGCAATTCCCGGCGGGACCTGCGATTTTGACCTGCCCGCCTTCCATTACTGGCTGCAACAGCCGGCTAAGGACCGTACCAGAGACCTCGCGCAGTGGCTTGGCCACTTTGACGCCATCGGTCAGGCGATTCAGATGGTTCTCACCCTGACGCGTGACAGCACACCTATGAAACTGACCCTGGCAACGGGTGGCATGTACCAGCGCACCCTGGATCCCAACCATCCCTGCCAGCTTGTCAGGATTGCATTACCGCAAGGACTTCCCTACTTTGCAGAACTGAGTGGAGGACGCCACCGTTTCACAGCACGCTTTCTGCAATTTTACACCGATGAAAAACGTGCCCGGCAAACCGATCAGGATGTAGAATTCGAACTGGCCTGTTGTGTGATCTAGGAATCTGTCGTGGCTACCGACAAGAGACAGGCACAGACAGTCAGCTGCCCGACATGTGGCAATCCGGTGGAATGGACCGTCGAACAACGCTGGCGCCCCTTCTGTTCCGAACGCTGCAAACTGATTGATCTAGGTACCTGGTTTGATGAAAGCAACCGTATCCCTGGCGATACCGAATCACCGGCCATACCAGGCCAGGACGATTAGCGGGCTAGATCCAGAGCCCACTGATCGCGGCTATGCCCTGGGCACCATGCTGGAAGGCCGCATCCATATCTGACAACTGCATCCCACCCAAGGCATAGACCGGCAAAATTGCCTGTTCAGTCAATTGCTGCAGCCCGCCAAAACCCAACAGCTGCGCATCAGGATGGCTGGCGGTCTGTTGCACCGGTGAAACCACGACAAAATCCAGCCCCAAGGCCCCGGCATGAAGCACCTCCTCCTGCGTGTGACAGGAGGCACCTACCAGATATTCAGCACCCAGCGGCCGCGCTGACAACCCCATGAGGCGCGTGCTGGAGAGGTGCACCCCGTCCACGCCCGTCTCGGCTGCAAGTGCAGATTCTGCGTTCAACAGCAAACGGGCATTCGCCTGCTGGCAGAGATGCAGAACGGCTGGCACCAGTGCCCGGTAATCAGCCGTTGACAGTTGCCTGGCGCGCAGCTGCACCAGCGATGCCCCCTTGGCAAGCACCCGCTCAAGCGCACCCAGAAAACGGGAATGGTCCAGACCGGGTTCAGGTGTAATGAGATAGCGGTCAGGTAAAATGACAGCCTTGATAATGGGGTTGTTTGCCGCGGGAAACGGGTAGTCCCTGAGATTTTCGACAACCACCCACTCGATTGCCTGTCCCTCACAACCTGCAGGTTTCCCTGCAAAGTCATCCACGCGCCAGACATCCAGCAATACACGCTTGTCAGGGTAGTCATGCACAATCCGTATCAGTGGACGGGCAGTTTGCACGTTAATCCCGAGCTCTTCGTGTATTTCACGACGCAGGGCATTTGCAGCAGTCTCACCAGGTTCAAGCTTTCCACCAGGAAACTCCCACAGGCCACCCTGGTGAACATGCGCCGGTCGCTGACTAATCAGCACCCGGCCCTGGTCATCAAAGATAGCGGCAGCCGCCACATGCACGCGCACCGGAACGTGGCCCACTGCATTAAACCCTGCAATTACGAAATAAATCAGGTTCGATATTCAGCATTGATTTTGACGTAGTCATAGGACAAATCACAGGTCCAGACTGCCTCGTTACAGGTACCGCGATTCAGGACAACCTTGATGGTCACCTCTTTCCTGTCCATCACCTGCTGCCCGGCGGCCTCGGTATAATCAGCCGCCCGTCCGCCTGCACGGACAATACAGATCTCATCAAGGTAGATCTCAAGCTTCGACAAATCCAGGTCTGCTATGCCGGC
>JASJGW010000275.1:0-4701 GCA_033791305.1 Gammaproteobacteria bacterium
CCATAAAAAAACAGCTTGGGATGATCACCCAAAATAACGAAGTAAACACCTTAACTATAGCTCGTAAAATACTGTAAAATATTGTTATTTTACTTTATATTCTGTCTGTCTGGGCTCCCTATGGTTCCCCTGCAGCGTGAAATCGTTTCGCCATATACGCAACGATGTCCCTGGATGAAACGATCCCTGCAGGTCGGCCGCTGCTGTCTATAATTGGCAGGTAGCGGATATCGCTGACAATCATGCGGTGGAGTGCGTAGCCCAGGGGATGGTCTGGTTTGCTGCTTTCCGGGGCTGGGGACATGTAGTCCCCGACAATACATTGAGCGAGATCCAGACTTTTTCCTGCCACCTTCTGCAACAGATCTCGTTCCGTCAGGATGCCGGTAAGCTTGCCACCATCATCCGTGATCAGAACACAGCCGATGCTGTGGTTGCGCATCATTTGAATCGCACCCGCCAATGAGGTCTGCAGACTAACCGTCAATGGCCTGATCGGTTGCAGGCACTCAACCGGGTCTTCCATCAGGCTGCGCTCGACCTCGGTGTCTGCCTGCGGCACATCGTCCCGGGTCAGGCTGGTTCCACAGTTCTCGCAGGCGTCAGCCCCGGGCAAATTTTCGTAACCGCAACCCGGGCATTTCATCTCGCTTCTCCGTCCAACGGGGCAGGGACATCCCACGTCTCACCCTGGCGAAACAGGGCATCCAGATCAGCGGCTTTTCCAGCCTGCGCAGTGCGTACCTGCTCCATGAGGAGTTGGCTGTAAACGGGCTTTTCAATAGCACGAAAAACACCGACGGGTATCGGAAAATCCGGCGGTCCCATGCGCGAGAGTAAATAGGCCAGGGTCGGCTCGCTCGCCTGCTCATCATGGACCAGCAGGTTCTCTTCGCCCACGTCTGCAACCCGGACGACCTCGGGCCTGAGCCCGTTCAGGCGTATACCCTTCGCACCCTCCTTTCCAAAACGCATGGGTTTGCCGTGCTCCAGATACAGGACATGCTCCAGCCGATTGTCCGGGTCGGTAATGTGGCCCCAGGTAGCATCGTTGAAGATGATGCAATTTTGCGCAATCTCAACCAGGGCCGCCCCGCGGTGGTCTGCCGAACGTTTCAGCACCCCGGACATGTGCTTCTGGAACACATCCACGGTGCGCGCAATGAAGCTGGCCTCGGATCCGATGGCTATGCCAACGGGATTCACCGGATTTTCGATCGAACCATCAGGACTGGAGCTGGTTTTTGCACCGATCTCGGAGGTCGGTGAATACTGTCCTTTCGTCAGTCCATAGATGCGGTTATTGAACAACAGGATGTTGATATCGATATTGCGGCGCAGCGCATGGGTCAAATGATTACCGCCAATGGCCAGACCATCACCATCACCGGTTACCACCCAGACCTGCAGCTCGGGTCGTGCCGCCTTGAGCCCCATCGCCAGGGTCGGCGCCCGGCCATGGATGGAGTGAATGCCATAGGTATTCATGTAGTACGGGAAGCGGCTGGAGCAGCCAATCCCCGAGATAATCACAATGTTCTCGCGGGGAATACCCAGTTCGGGCAGCGTCTTCTGCATCTGCGCCAGGATGGCATTGTTGCCGCAACCCGGGCACCAGCGCACATCCTGACTGGCGGCGAAATCCTTCCGGGTGAGTTTGGCGGGGCCTGCTTCAGCAGTCATGACAACAGTTCCTCGATACGTGCCTCGATTTCCCTGATAGTAAAAGGCTGGCCCCTTAATTTCGGAAATGAAATGGCGTCCACGAGGTACCTGCCGCGGATAAGCAGGGCCAGTTGCCCCGCGTTCAGTTCGGGGATCAACACCTTTTCATAACGGGCAAGCAGGTCCCCCAGGTCGCGCGGGAACGGGTTCAGATAGCGGAGATGGGCATGGGCTACTGCACGGCCCTGTGCACGGGCACGCTGCACCGCGGTTAGCGCCGCGCCACAGGTCCCACCCCAGGTGAGCACCAGCAGGGTCGCCTCCTGCGGACCGTCGACCTCAAACGCCGGAATAAAATCGGCCACCCGCGCCACTTTTTCTGCACGCAGCTGGCACATCGCCTCATGGTCCTCCGGGGCATAACTGACGGCCCCGGTTGGCGGGTGTTTTTCCAGCCCGCCAATACAGTGCTCCATGCCGGCGGTTCCCGGCAGCACCCAAGGTCGTGCGAGGGTTGCTGCATCACGCGCATAAGGTTGAAACCCGTCGGGATCAACAGGGTGTCGGACCACAATGGGTTCCATATCCTCAAGCGAAGGAATACGCCAGGGTTCGCTGCCGTTTGCCAGATAGCCCTCACTCAGTACAAACACCGGTGTGCAGTGCCGCACTGCAATCCGAAATGCCTCGATGACGGTATCGAAGCAGTCGCCCGGGCTTGCTGCTGCAAGGATGGGCAGCGGGCTTTCACCATGACGACCAAACATGGCCTGCAACAAGTCGGCCTGCTCGGTCTTGGTCGGCAGTCCCGTGGAAGGCCCGCCACGTTGCACGTTCAGGATGACCAGCGGCAATTCCAGCATCACGGCAAGGCCGATGGCCTCGCTCTTGAGGCAGATCCCTGGCCCGCTGGTGCCGGTCACCGAGAAGACACCGCCGTAGGCAGCTCCGATCGCCGCACCCATGGCTGCAATCTCGTCCTCGGTCTGAATGGTGCGCACATCCATATGTTTCCAGCGCGACAGATGATTGAGCACATCAGTGGCTGGCGTGATCGGATAACTGCTATAGACGAGCGGTTTATCCGCCAAGCGTGCTGCCGTCACAAATCCCAGGGCAGCAGCCTCATTGCCATTGATGATGCGCCAGGTCCCCGCCTCACCCCGGGTACCCGGAACACTCCATTGCACAGCGAAGGCCCCGGAGGTATCCCCATAATGATAACCAGCCTGCATTGCCAGGCGATTGGCTTCGGCCACCAGCGGCATGCGGGAAAACTTCTTGTCGATCCATTCCAGGCTTTGTTCCAGGGGGCGATCATAGAGCCAGTACACCAATCCAAGAGTGAAAAAATTCTTGCAGCGCAGCTTCACTGTGCGCTTGAGATCCAGGCCGTCCAGGGCATTGAGCGTCAGGGTAGTGAGCGGCACCGGGTGCAATTGGTAACGGGAGCCCAGTTCAGGGTCATCCAGTGGGTTGTTCTCATAACCGGCCTTGGCCAGGTTACGCGCCGAGAATGCATCCTGGTCAACAATCAGCACGCCATTGGGCAGTAGCCGTGGTAAATTGGTCCTAAGACCCGCCGGATTCATCGCCACCAGGACATTGGGATTATCGCCAGGGGTGTGGATTTCCCGGTGGGAGAAATGCAGCTGAAACGCAGAGACACCCGCCACAGAACCGGCGGGGGCGCGAATTTCCGAGGGATAATCCGGCAGCGTGCTGACGTCATTGCCGAGGACGGCAGACGTGGTGGTAAGCTGGCTTCCGGTCAGCTGCATGCCGTCTCCGGAGTCACCGCTGAACAGGATGGTTACCTGCTCAAGTTGCTCTCTTGTCCTGGCTGCAACATTCATCGAACCCGATTACCCCTGGATCTTGCTGCCATCGATGCCACCCGACACAAACGCATACAATCACCCGCCTTCCGGTGTCCGTGCAATCTGCTCAGGGTCCGGCGGCAGGTTGAGCACATACGCGGCAAAGTGATTGACCAGACATTCAGCGATGTCCTTGTGACGCACACAGCCCGCGACCTGTCTCGCGGCGTCTACGATCGGAATATGGCGATGACCGCGCTGGTACATCAGCATCAGCACCTGCCGGACGGGATCCTCTGTGCCAACACAGACCGGATCAGGGGTCATGTGCCCGGTAACCGGCTGAGCCAGTACGTCATCATTTCCAAGCACGAACAGGAGCACATCGCGTTCCGTGAAAATTCCGGCAAGACGTTTGTTTTCTGTAATCAGCGCGCACCCATGGCCACCGTCCTGCATCTCCCGGATCACGTCGCCCACAGGGGTAGTCCCCTCCAGTACCAGTGGCGGCTGCAGCTCCAGAGCCAGCACGCCAACTTCCTGCAGACTGCGTTCAATCTCCATGCCGGCACCTGATAGTTAATGAATATTCTATTTTGTTTTTGGCACAATCTTGCAGGAGTGCCATCCCCGGTTCGAGTCGCGGCGGGGACGCCGCTCCTGCAGCAAATTCTTCACCCTGAGTGGATTCACTTTTGCTCCGGTTGTAGCAAATCACCCCAGTTGGTCCGTTCTTCCATGGCTTTGCGGTTTTCTTCTGAGATAAAGTCATGGCCTTCACGCAATACCCAGCCACCGCCGAGAGCCTTGTACATGGCGATGAGATTCAGGGAAATATCGCCACGTGCCTGGATCCACAGGTCCTGTGTCGCCACCAGGGCGCGCTCTGAATCAATGACACGCTGGAAGTCAACGGCCCCTTCACGATACTGGATGTTTGAAATCTCGGTCGACCGTTTAGCCGCATGTGCACCTTCTGCACGGATGGCACTCTCATTTCTGGCTTCGACAAAGCCGACCATGGCGTCTTCAACTTCCTGATAGGCCGTAAGCACAGTATTCTGATAGTTCACGATCGTCTGCTGGTAGCGGGCATCCTGGACGCGAACATTGTTCCTGAGACGCCCGTAATTAAGTATATTCCAGCTGAAAGCAGGACCGACCGAGTAGCCCAGGCTGTCGGTATTAAACAGGTCACTGGCGCTGCTGTTACCGG
>JASJGW010000276.1:0-15451 GCA_033791305.1 Gammaproteobacteria bacterium
TCTCTTGCTTGCCCAAGAGAAAGTACCCAAAGAGAAGGGCACCCGGAGCACTCATCGGCTGGCGCTGATGCCCTGCGTTCCTCGCCAATCCGGGGCTGCGCGCAACTCGGTGAGTGCCACGGGTTCAGGGGGGTACTTCCAATAACCGTTGGCGCCGCCGAGCATCGCAGGGATTTTGAGAGCAGGCGAGCCGTCCTGTCGAGCTGGATTTGCTAGCCGCAGGCGCGGCAAATGCTGCGAGTCCGGCGAGCGCTCGAAATCACGAGAAGCACAGGGAACCCGCGTAGCGGGCAAGCCGTCGGGCCGCATTTCTTTTGGGTACTTTTCTTTGGCGGAGCAAAGAAAAGTACCTCGCCATTCATGGCGAAACATGCGGATAAAATGATGGAATAAATTTGAAACAAAACCAACTGGCAGGATAAAAGATATCAACAACCCTCAATATTTCTTCCTCAGGGTCATCAAGCGACCATCATTATTTATTTCCAGCCGCCCCAGATAGGACATGCCCAGTAAGGTGGTTGCCGGATACGCGCCCTCGAGTACCACGGCATCAACATTGTGAATCTCAAGATCACCGACCTTCACCGTAGCCAGTGTAACGGCCCAGGCATGCTCAACCCCGGATGCCGTGGTAACAACGGACTGTTGCCCGATAACACGGTAATCAATCCCGAGCCGCCGTGCCTGATTCGCATTCATCGCCACCGCGGTGGCCCCCGTATCCACCAGAAATGAGACCGGCAGACCATTTATACTGCCGACAGTGGTATACATGCCGGCTGTATCACGCCACACCTGTACCTCGTTTACCTCGGCCGTGCGCTTGCGGGCACTCACCCGGCCATCCAGGCGCGCGGTAACTTCCTGCCCGTCAATCAGCAGCACCGCCTCCGCACTTGTCGCTGAAATCAGCTTGACCCCTTCAGGGCTGGTCTGCCCCGGTTTCAGCAACCGTTGCTGCCCGTCCACAAGCAATACCGCACGGCCACTGAACAATCCGACCACACGCACATCCGCTGCCTGTACGAACATGGCTGTACACCACAGGAACAGCACTAGGAGAACATGAAGATTTCTGGATAATGACATACTTTCATCCTGCCGGAATCTGGAAACCGATTATGAGACCTCTGACCATATTTCGCCATATCGCCTGCGAAGGCCCGGCTTACCTCGCCGAAGTGCTGGATCGCCTTACAATCCCCTGGCGACTCGTCAGGATCGATGCGGGCGAGCCGGTACCGGACTCACTTGCTGACTGTTCAGGCCTGGTCTTCATGGGGGGCCCCATGAGTGCCAATGATCCCCTGCCCTGGATTGAACAGGAACTGTCACTGATTCGCAGGGCCCGGGCCCAGGACATGCCGGTACTGGGGCACTGCCTCGGTGGGCAACTCATCTGCAAGGCGCTGGGCGGGACGGTAAGTGCCAACCCCGTCAAGGAAATCGGCTGGCACAGCGTGCGCAAGTGCCCTACACCGGCAGCTGAAAGCTGGCTTGCAGGCCTGCCGGATGAAGCCACCCTGTTTCACTGGCATGGTGAGACCTTTTCCATACCGGACGGGGCCGAGGTCATACTCGAGAGTGAATTTTGCCCCCACCAGGCCTTCGCCATTGGCAATACCCTTGCACTGCAATGTCATGTGGAGATGCTGCCCCCCATGGTGGCTGAGTGGGCCGCACTCTATGCACATGAACTGCAGCAGCCCAGCACCACGGTACAAACTGCAGAACAGATGAGCGCAGACCTGCCAGCAAGAATAGCAGCAGCCCAGCACGTCGCCGACAGCATCTATCAACACTGGCTGGCCCCGCTGCTTGCAGAAAGTTCCTGAATCCAGGCAACCACAGCCGCAGGATGTACTGAGCGTAGCGTATCCTATGCAAAGTTACGCAACGACTGCAGGAACCCTTCCGGGAAAATCATCACCAGCAGATAAAGCACCGCAGCTGCCGCCATGCCCGCCAGCAAGTCATCTACCATGATTCCGAAACCACCACCGACCTTCCTGTCAAGCCACTTGATGGGCCAGGGTTTCAAAATATCAAACAGACGGAACAGCACAAACCCGGCGACGACCCACAGCCAGCCGGGCGGTGCAAACGCCATGGTCACCAGGTAACCGACAATTTCGTCCCAGACAATACCCGGATGGTCATGCACACCCAGCCGCCTTGCAGTGTGGGCACAAATCGGGATACCCACCAGAAACAGCACTGCCACCAGCGGCAGATAGACATGCAGCGCCAGCGGTTGCAGCAGCAGATAGAGCGGGATCGCGACCACGGTACCCGCCGTCCCCGGTGCACGTGGCACCAGGCCACTGCCAAATCCGAGTGCCAGCAAATCGGCCGGATGCCGTAACAGGCGCGGCGCAATCTTTTCAGCCATGTTGCGAGACGCTAAAGTGCTGGTAGCCGGCAGTAGCCGGCTTGTAAGCCTCCCCGGCTGCCGTGTAACAGCGAATACCCGGTACTTTCTCGACTCTGCCGACATGCGTACAGGCACAGGAAAACTGCGCTTGTGCAGTTTCCAGCTGTTGCAGCGATGCCTCAGGCACCGTAAAGCACAGCTCAAAATCATCACCGGCCGACAGCGGCAGATCAAAGAACAGCGCGCGTGCATCTCCCCCGCACCATTGCACTGCCTCGCTAAAGGCAGTGGAACGCGGCAAGTCGCCTATGGACAATGCTGCCCCTAGCTGATCGCTTTCCAGCAGATGTCCCAGGTCGGCCAGCAGACCGTCAGAAATATCGATGGCCGCACTGGCAATACCCCGCAAGGCCCGCCCTGTTGCTACCCTGGGTTCCGGATAGTCCAGCCTTTGTTGTAATTCGGCGCCGGCCTCTCCCCCCAGCTGCAAGGCCAGTCCTGCATCACCAAGGGTACCGGTCACATAGATATGGTCACCGGCCTGTGCACCCTGGCGCCGCAGCGCCAGACCATCCGGAACAAAACCGTGCGCCTGCACCGTAACGGATAACGGGCCTTGTGTGGTGTCACCGCCGACCAGCTGCACCTGATAATGGTCAGCCAGTTTAAAAAATGCCTGTGAAAAATCCGCCAGCCAGTGCGGATCGGGTTCAGGGATTGTTATTGACAGGGTCACCCAGGCCGGCTCGGCCCCCATCGCAGCAAGATCACTGAGATTTACCGCCAGCACCTTGTGTCCGATGGCCGCTGCCGGCGTTCCTGTGGAAAAATGCACACCGTCGACCAGCGTGTCCATGCAGGCAACCAGCTCCATCCCGGCAGGCACTTGCAACAACGCGGCGTCATCACCAATACCGGTAATGACATCACTGCGATTTGAGTCTTGCCGCGTGAAATAACGGCGGATGATGTCAAACTCCGTGTCTGACATGCGCGTCTCAGCGACCGGCAGCTTGCTTGCCTGCCTTTTGGCATTCAGCGGCACGGAGCTTGTGCGCTGCCTTGTCCAAAACACCGTTCACAAATGCATGACCTTGCTCAGCGCCAAACTTTTTGGTCAGCTGCACAGCTTCATTGATGGTTACCCGGTACGGTATATCAAGACGGTAGAGCAACTCGTAGATTGCCAACCGCAACACAGCGCGCTCCACCGGGTCCAGCTGTTCGATCGGACGGTCTATAAAATCAGAGATACTTTTGTCAATAACATCAATATTTTCTGGAGCCTTGCTCAACAACTCAATGAAGTATTTCGTGTCGGCCCTGGAGAAATCCTCGGCCTCCAGGAACTGCCGTCGAATCAGTGGCAGATCGGTCCCTGACAGGTCCCACTGGTACAACGCCTGCATGGCATAACGACGTGCACGGGCGCGCTCGTGTGCGGAAAAACTCATCGGATCAGTCTTCAATTCCACGCAACAGACTGATCATTTCGATGGTCGACAAGGCCGCCTCAGCGCCCTTGTTACCCGCTTTGGTACCGGCACGCTCGATGGCCTGCTCGATGGTATCGACAGTCAACACACCAAATGCGATCGGGATATCGTATTTCAATGAAACGGACGACAGGCCCTTGGTGCACTCGCCGGCCACGTATTCGAAGTGGGGTGTGCCACCACGGATCACCGCACCCAGTGCAATGATGGCATCAAAACGCTTGCTCGCCGCCAGCCGTTGCGCGGCAATCGGCATTTCATAGGCACCCGGTACCCGTATAATCTGCAGATCACGCTCATCGGCACCATGACGTTTCAGGGTGTCCAGCGCACCTGCCAGCAAGCTCTCCACCACAAAACTGTTGAAACGCGAAACCAGCAGTGCAATACGTGCATCACGTACCACCAGGTCACCCTCAGTTACCGTAATGTCATTCATCTGTTCGTACCTTGATAATCAAAGAAATAAAGCGCGGTTCACGACACATACTCGACCACTTCCAGTCCAAAGCCGGCAATACCGTGTACGATCATGGGGGCACTCAGCACACGCATTTTCTGCACCCCGAGATCGGCAATAATTTGTGCACCGATACCGTAGGTGCGCAACTCGGTCGGTTTACCGGCTGCCGGCGCCGGCCGGGTCTCCTCCGGTATATGATACGCCTTAATCTGCTCAATCAGCGCCTCGGACGACTCTTCCGGGCGTAAAATCACAATAACGCCCGCACCTTCCTGCGCCACCCGCTGCAACGCCTGTCGCAGTGGCCAGTGCTCACCTTCCTGTTTGATGTCCACGAGGTCACTCAGTGTATTTTGCAATTGCACACGTACCAGCGTCGGCGTCTCCGGCTGGATCTCGCCCATAACCAGGGCCAGGTGTACAGCACCGTCGATGGAATCAAGGTAGGCATGCAACCTGAAGTTGCCGTGCTCGGTTGCCAGGTCTGCTTCGGCGATGCGTTCCACGGTCTTTTCATTTTCGATGCGATAGCGAATCAGGTCTTCAATAGTGCCCATCTTGAGGTCATGTTCCCGGGCATAGACTTCAAGATCCGGTCGGCGAGCCATGCTGCCATCTGCTTTCAGAATTTCGACAATCACGGCGGCCGGTTCCAGCCCTGCCAGGCGTGCCAGATCACAACCCGCCTCGGTATGCCCGGCACGTGTCAGCACTCCGCCCGGTTGCGCCATCAGGGGAAAAATATGCCCTGGCTGTACGATATCCGCCGGGATAGCGTCCGGGGCAGCCGCTGCCAGCACCGTCTGTGCCCGGTCCTGTGCCGAGATGCCGGTTGTCACACCACTGGCCGCTTCAATGGACAGGGTGAAATTTGTTGAATGCAAGGACGTATTGCTCTTGACCATCAGTGGCAACGCCAGCTGTTCGCAGCGATCACGTGTCAGTGTCAGGCAGATCAGTCCGCGGCCGTGACTTGCCATAAAATTAATATCTTCCGGACGTACGTGACTGGCCGCCATCACAAGATCACCCTCGTTCTCACGATCTTCGTCATCCATCAGGATTACCATGCGACCCGCACGGATATCCTCGACAATCTCTTCAGTACTGTTTAACGACATAATAAATAACTGCGTGCATATTGATGCACTGCTCCGCGTTAACGCCCTCTCCCTCCGGGAAAGGGTTGGGGAGAGGGGATAAAAAGGATAACTGCTTTACTATATCCCCTCTTCCTGACCTTCTCCCGGAGGGAAATGGAATTCTCTTTATTGCTTCGATTATGGATGTACATGACCTGCAATCATACACTGCTCATTTCTCTGCAAATCCGCATGCCGCCAGCAACTCGCGGCTAATCTGCCCGGCGGTTCCCGGCTGTGCCGCCGCATCACCTTGCAACAGGCGTTCCAGGTACCGTGCCAGAAGATCTACTTCCAGATTAATCTGCTGCCCTGCCCGGTAGTCCCGCAGCGTGGTTTCAGCCAGGGTATGCGGCACAATGTTCAGCGCAAAGTTTGCTCCATCGACCGCGTTCACGGTCAGACTGACACCGTCCACACAAACAGACCCCTTGGTGGCGATATAGCGCGCCAGCTCGTCTGGCGCCTGTACGGTAAACTGAACAGAACGGCTGTCCTCATGACGCGCCGTCACCGTACCAATACCATCGACATGGCCACTCACCAGGTGACCACCCAGACGCGTCTCCAGTGTCAGCGCCTTTTCCAGGTTAACCGCATCATTTACGGCCAGCTTGCCGATGATGGTACGTTTCAGGGTTTCACCGGACACGTCCGCATAAAACCCGTGAGCGGTTTTTTCAACCACCGTCAGACATACACCACTCACGGCAATACTGTCACCGAGGTTGACGTCATCCATGGGCAGTTTTCCGCCATGCACACCCAGACGCATGTCACCCCCCCGCTGTTCCAGCGCAGCGATGCTACCAACGGCCTGTATGATTCCTGTAAACATTAGCGCCTTTTCATCATTCTCTGTCTACAAACCATGATGGCACGGTCGCTCTCGCACTTCCATGTGCACCGCGACACCTGTGCTGTCCTGTCCATTGCAGCGTTGCGCCTTTACCCATCCTGCAAAAAACTGTTCGTTGCCAAATTGCTCCTGCAGCCTGGTTAATTTGTTAGCGTGGCACTGATCCGCCAGTCATCGCCAACGGCACGAACATCATTAATCGACAGCCTGATCCGCTGCACCATCCGTTCCAGGCCGGGCAACGCAAATAATCCACGGGCGGCATCACCCATTAAATGCGGAGCCATATATATCACCAGTTCATCTACGAGCCCGGCCTGCAACAAGGCACCGCAGATGGTCGCCCCGGCCTCCAGATGCACCTCGTTGATCTGCCGTGTTCCCAGGTATTTCAGCACAGCCGGCAAATCCAGCCGCCCGTCCTGCATCGGCAGGGTCACAACGCTGACATTACTGCGGGTCAGGTGTGCTTCATTGTCCGCATCAACAGCACCGGTAACAATCAGTGTTTCACCGGGCAAATCGAGCAACTTCGCATCCGGCGGTGTGCGCAACTGACTGTCCAGAATAACGCGCAATGGCTGGCGGTAACTGTCATCTATCACATCGAGACGCACCGTTAAGGACGGGTCATCAGCCAGCACGGTACCAATACCGGTCATGATCGCATCACTGCGCGCACGTAACTGGTGTACATCGCGGCGCGCCGCGTCTCCGGTAATCCACCGGCTTTCGCCACTGGCCATGGCGGTACGTCCGTCCAGGCTCATAGCCAGCTTGCAACGTACCCATGGCCGGTCCTGCCGCATACGCATGACAAAACCGGCATTCAACCGTTCCGCGTCAGCAACCCGCAAACCCGCCGCCGCATCGATACCGGCATTCCGTAACGCGGCCAGTCCCATGCCAGACACCTGAGGATTCGGGTCCTCCATGGCGGCAACCACTCGTGCCACACCGGCAGCAATCAATGCATCTGTGCAGGGTGGTGTGCGTCCCTGGTGACAACAGGGTTCCAGCGTGACATACGCCGTGGCACCCGCTGCCTGTGGTCCGGCCTGTTGCAGCGCGTTAATCTCTGCATGCGGTCCACCCGCGCGCTCATGCCATCCCTCACCGACGACCGTTCCCGCGTTGACCAGCACACAGCCGACACGGGGATTTGGAGCTGTCGTCAGCAAACCGCGCTCTGCCAGACGCAACGCACGAGCCATATACCAAGCGTCATCTCCGGAAGACATCGTCAGGCAGGAACCTCAAGCAGACAAATCGCGGGAGCGTACGTATCTGCGCACAACGACAAGCTGAATAATTGGATAATCAATCATCCGGCAGCAATGAAATCTGATCCTTTTTCTCTTCCGCAGTCGGTTCCTGTTCCAGCCGCTCGATCTCCTCACGGAAGGCATTAACATCCTCAAAACTGCGGTACACCGAGGCAAACCGGACAAATGCCACCTGATCCAGCTGGCGTAATTCATTGACAACCCATTCACCCAGCTGCCGTGAAGCAATCTCGCGCTCACCACTGGCTCGCAAGCGGTGCTGTAAACGACTGATCGCTGCGTCCACACGTTCGGATTCGACCGGACGTTTTTCCAGTGCTCGCATCATGCCGGTGATGAGTTTCTCTTCATCAAATGGCTCCCGTGCACCGTTTCCCTTGATAATGCGCGGCATTACCAGTTCGGGTGATTCAAAGGTGGTAAAACGCTCACCGCAGTCCAGGCACTCACGCCGCCGGCGCACCTGCGTACCTTCACTGGCAAGGCGCGAGTCAATCACCTTGGTTTCCTGTTTGCCGCAAAAGGGACAGTACATCGCTCGCTATCCGGTCCAGCTCAACTTGTAGCGTACACAGGAAAGCGCTTGCACAGTTCCAGCACCTTGCTACGCACGGCCGAGATGGCTTCCTGATTATCAACATCATCCATCACGTCACACATCCAGCCGGCGAGATCACGCGCCTCCTGTTCACCGCAACCACGGGTAGTCATTGCCGGTGTCCCCACGCGTATACCACTGGTCACAAAGGGTGACTGCGGATCATTCGGGACGGCATTCTTGTTGACGGTAATATTGGCCGCATCCAGTGCCGCATCTGCCTGTTTGCCGGTAATGCCCTTGTCGATCAGGTCGACCAGGAACAGGTGGTCATCGGTACCACCGGAAACAATCTTGTAGCCACGTGCCAGCATGACCTCGACCATGGCACGGGCATTCTTCAGTACCTGGTGCTGATATTCCCTGAACGCCGGTTCCATCGCTTCTTTCAGGGCCACGGCCTTGGCCGCTATCACATGCATCAGCGGCCCGCCCTGGATACCCGGAAAAATCATCGAGTTCAGCTTCTTTTCTACCGTTTCATTGGCACGCGCCATAATCAGACCGCCCCGCGGACCACGCAGGGTCTTGTGGGTCGTGGTCGTCGTGACATCGGCGATCTTGACCGGACTCGGATAGATACCGGCTGCCACCAGTCCGGCGACATGTGCCATATCAACCAGCAACCAGGCACCAACGCTGTCGGCAATATCCCGAAAACGTTGCCAGTCGACACGCAATGAATAGGCCGAGAACCCGGCAACAACCATTTTTGGCTGGTGCTCTTTCGCAAGGGCCTCGACCTGGTCGTAGTCAATGGCACCGGTCTCGAGATCCAGTCCATATTGCACAGCATTGAAAATCTTGCCGGAAAAATTGACTTTGGAACCGTGCGTCAGATGTCCACCGGCATCCAGACTCATCCCGAGGATAGTGTCACCCGGTTGCAACAGTGCAAGATACACAGCGGCATTGGCCTGCGAGCCCGAATGTGGCTGCACATTGGCATAGTCTGCGTCGAACAGGGCCCGGGTGCGATCAATGGCCAGTTGCTCTGCAACATCCACAAATTCACAACCACCATAATAGCGTTTGCCGGGATAGCCTTCGGCATATTTATTGGTCAACACTGAACCCTGTGCTTCCAGCACCCGTGGACTGACGTAATTTTCCGAAGCAATCAGCTCAATATGATCTTCCTGCCGCTGACACTCTCCCTGCAATGCATCCCAGAGCTCCTCGTCATAGCCGGCAATACGCATATCTTTCTCAAACATTTCAGATAACCTTATGATGTGGGGTAGAAATATCCTGCTGTTTCAGTAGCGCCAGATAATAGCCGATCTGCCAGGTGCATGCTAATTGATCATTCTTCAAGTAGCGCCCTGACCACAGCTGTCCATGCGAGCGCCAGGTTACCCCGGTTATAGCCGCCCCCGCCCATGGCCAGCAAACGGCCCTGACAATGCTTGTCAGCCAAAAATTTCAGGCGCTGCGCAGCATGCCGGTGTGCCGCCGGGGTATAACACAGATGAGTGATCGGATCACCGGCAATGCTGTCTGCACCACACTGGAACAAAATAAATTCCGGGCAGTACTGGTCAATAAACGTTTCTACCCGCTCCCAGGCCGGATAAAACTGTCCATCATCGGCCGCTGGCGGCATCGGGATATTCAACTTGGTACCGCGAGCGTCACCTGCCCCGGTTTCCTCTGCCCTGCCGGTACCGGGATACAAAAAGCGGCCATCCTCATGCAGGTCGGCAAAGATCAGATCAGCATCGGCCTCAAAACTGTAGAACACGCCATCACCGTGGTGGGCATCGATATCCACATAGGCGATACGCTGCACGCCATATTGCAATCGCAGAGTCTCAATCGCGATGCCGCAATCGTTAAACACGCAAAACCCGGCTGCGCTGTCACGTTGTGCATGGTGCAGGCCCGCAATCGGGATAAAGGCATGGCGGCACTCCTCGTTGAGGATGCGTTCAATAGCATCGAGCACACTGCCCACGACAACGCAGGCAGCTTCATAGATACCCGGAAACGCCGGGGTATCGCCACAGTCCAGGTAACCTTCCCCGCTGGCCGACTGCGCAATAACGCGCACAACATATGCCGGTGTGTGGAACCGTTCAATGACATCTTGCCCGACCGACACGGGCACGCACTGCTTGACATGCTGATCAAGACCGGAGGATTTCGCCTCTGTCCAGAAGGCACCCAGCCGATCCGGCCCGAAGGGATGCCCCTCACCAAATCCATAACGGGCCAGCTCGTCACCGACATACACACAGACGGGTGTCGACATGATCGGAGTACCTTCTCTGATTCAGTTAAAACACAGGGTTACAAAACATACCTGACAGCTGATATATTTCATACCCGGCAGCCAGCTGCGCCCGGGACAGCTTTAAGGTATTGACATTTCAGCCACTTGGAGGGAATGTCTGCTGTCACCTGTGGCCATTGAATTAAAAAATAGTCGTGGGATGGATAAAGCGCAGCGTACCCGCCGGTTAAAGGCACCGATTTGATGGGTACGTCACTGCGTTCCTTTACCCATATATGGTCTCCTCCCGATTTGCAAGACTCTGTGTTGGCAATAACAGGGACAGGATTGCTCTCATATATCCGGCCTGTTGGTGAGGAATTCTGCATCCTCTGGCCTCGATGAATTACGCGCGTATCGTCCTAATCATCCTATCGGCTTTGGATGAGCCTATGTGCTTTGCAGGTTTTCGATACGCCGGTTTGACCTGTTGTGTCATCGCGGGTCACAAAATCTTCGCAATCGTCGGTAGGGTTACCTCCTGTTAATCTTTGTTCTCAGCATGAACTCATACTGCCTGATACACCGTTTTGTTGGCCAATACCGCCCAACCCATCCGGGCCATCTTGTTCGCCAGGGCCACGACAGCTTTGTTAAACCCTCGTTTTGCCCTGATTTTGTTGATCCAGAGGCTTAGCCGGTCATCCTTGTGTTCGGCCCGGCTCACCACCGCTCGTGCCCCGTGCACCAATAGACTGCGCAGATAACTATCGCCACGCTTGCTGATTCCCAGCAACGTGTCTTTACCGGCACTGCGGTGCTGGCGCGGGACCAGGCCCAGTGCCGCCGAAGCATCCCGACCACGGCGGTAGGCTTCACCATTACCGATCTGGCTGTGGAAGACACTGGACACAATCGGCCCAAACCCCGGAATCGTCTGTAGACGCTGACAGGCTTCGTCTTGTTTGCTCTGGCGTTCAACCTCCTCGGTGTAGAACGCAATATGAGTATCGAGCTCCTGTAAGCGGATGTAACTCTCGGACAATAGACGGCGAAAAAGATCACTCAGGCCATTGTCGCCATCTTCCAACCACTCCGGAATCCGGCGCCGTAATGTGGCCACCCCTTTGGGCGCCACCAGCCCGTATTCCCCAACTAACCCCCGGATCTGGTTGCATAAAGCTGTCCGCATACCGACACTGCCTTTGCGCAACCGGTGTAGCGCCTGGATATCCTGTTGCTCCGGTGTCTTGATCGTCACAAAACGCATCTCGGGCCGTACCACCGCCTCCGCAATTGCCAACGCATCGTTGTAATCATTTTTGTTGCCACGCACGAACGCCTTCACATATTGCGCAGGAATCAGCTTCACTTCATGTCCCAACGCCTCCAGCTCCCGGCCCCAATAATGTGCACTCGCGCAGGCCTCCATGCCCACCAGGCACTGCTCCCGACCCCCGAAATACTCCAATACCTGGCTACGCTTAAGCATCCGTTTCCTCACGATCTTGCCCCGAGTGTCACAGCACACCACATGAAACACATCTTTTGCCAAATCCATCCCAATTGTCGTAACCTTGTTCATGGTCTTCTCCTTCTGTCTGATGGTTGATAACAATTCCATCATGGCGCATTACGACGCCGTTAAAAAGGGGGAGGAGACCATCTCATCATCCTACAGTCACTGACAGGCAACTCTAATTGATGCCAACATCTATCCACACCCTGCTGTTATTCCTCTGGTTTTCTCTTGTATCACTGTGTCAAACGGCAACCGGCAACGACGAGATTGTCAGCCCGGAAACCATTGATGGTACAACCATTGTAGATGCAGAAGGCCTCATTGAAACAGTCACACAAATCCCCGAGCTGATTTTGATCGACTCCAGAATCATCGCTGATCACAAGGAAGGCTTTATCGAGGGTTCTGTCAACCTGCCCGACATCGAGACTGATTGTGACTCACTGGCCAGCACCGTACCCAGGCTTGTCACGCCCGTACTGTTTTACTGCAATGGCATTAAATGTGGCCGCAGCGCCAAAGCGGCCATTATTGCCATTGATTGCGGCTATTCCAATATTTACTGGTTCCGAAATGGCATGGAAGAGTGGCAGGAGCAGGAGTACCCGCTGGTGCAATGAGCCCTGCAGGGTGACTGCACCTTGCCCGGCAATCTGCGACGCCTATAATGTGCCCCCTTATATTACGTTCCGGGGTAATCAGGCCGATGGCGCAGTACGTTTATACCATGAACCAGGTGGGCAAGATTGTCCCGCCCAAACGCAAGATTCTTGATGACATTTCCCTGTCCTTTTTTCCCGGCGCCAAGATTGGCGTGCTCGGGCTGAATGGTGCCGGCAAATCCACCCTGCTGCGTATCATGGCCGGGGAGGACACCGATATCGAGGGCGAAGCACGCCCCCAGGCCGGTATCAAGGTCGGCTATTTATCACAGGAACCACAACTGGATCCCGACAAGGATGTGCGCGGCAATGTCGAGGGAGGTCTGGGTGAGACAAAGACCCTGCTGGACCGTTTCAACGACATCAGTGCCCGCTTTGCCGAACCCATGAGTGATGATGAAATGACGACCCTGCTGGAAGAACAGGGAAAACTGCAGGATGCCATTGATGCGGCAGGCGGCTGGGAACTGGATCGTAAGCTGGAGATTGCCGCCGATGCCCTGCGCCTGCCCGCATGGGACGCCGACGTCAGTAAGCTCTCCGGTGGTGAACGCCGTCGCGTCGCCCTCTGCAAGCTGCTGCTTTCCAGCCCGGATATGCTGCTGCTGGATGAACCGACCAACCACCTGGATGCAGAAAGCGTTAGCTGGCTGGAGCGCTTCCTGGTCGAGTATCCGGGCACGGTGGTTGCCGTCACCCATGACCGCTATTTTCTGGATAATGCCGCCGGCTGGATCCTTGAGCTCGACCGCGGGCACGGCATCCCCTGGGAAGGCAACTACTCTTCCTGGCTGGAACAAAAAGAAGCGCGTCTGGCAATCGAGGAAAAACAGGCCTCCTCACGCCAGAAAGCCATCAAGGCAGAACTGGAGTGGGTACGCTCAGGTGCAAAGGGCCGGCATGCCAAGAGCAAGGCGCGACTGGCGCGCTTCGAGGAGCTGGCTTCACAGGATGCACAACAACGCAACGAGACCAAACAACTCTTCATCCCGCCAGGTCCGCGACTGGGTGAACTGGTCATCGAGGCAAACCATCTGAGCAAACGCTACGGTAACACCCTGCTCTATGAAGACCTCAATTTTAACCTGCCGCGCGGTGGTATCGTTGGTGTGATTGGCCCTAACGGTGCCGGTAAAACCACGCTGTTTCGCATGCTGACAGGGGCGGAACAACCCGACTCCGGTGAATTACGCATTGGCGAGACAGCGAATATTGCCTGTGTCGATCAAAGCCGTGACAGTCTTGATGACAGCAAGACCGTGTGGGAAGAGATCTCTGACGGCCAGGATATTATTACCGTCGGGAACAAGCAGCTGAATTCGCGCACCTACGTTTCACGTTTCAATTTCTCCGGGAGTGATCAGCAAAAACATGTCGGCAACCTGTCAGGAGGGGAACGCAACCGGGTACACCTGGCGAAACTCCTGAAGAGTGGTGGCAATGTCCTGCTGCTCGACGAGCCCACCAACGACCTCGACGTGGAGACCCTGCGCGCTCTGGAAGAGGCACTGCTGGACTTCCCCGGTTGTGCCGTAGTGATCTCGCATGATCGCTGGTTCCTTGACCGCATAGCCACGCATATCCTTGCATTCGAGGGGGATAGTCAGGCAGTCTGGTTTGAAGGCAACTATGCTGATTACGAGGCAGACAGGAAACGCCGTCTGGGCGCAGATGCCGACCAGCCGCATCGCATAAAGTATAAACGACTGGAAAAATAATTTATGGAACGGACACAAAAAGAGAAACAGCAGGCTTTCAGGCAAAAATTACACACTGAAGGTGCGGACAGTTTTGCGGATGGCCCGCGTCCGTGGGAACAGTGGGATGAATCCGGCAGCCAGCACGACAATCGGATCTGGGAAGGCACCGCCAGGCGTATTCACCCGAAGCACAAGGGCGCATCAGGATTCGGCGACCGACTGTTATCCGGACTGGCAGTGGTTGCCCTTGCCAGCATGGTCGTTGGCATCGCCGGTATCTATCTCTCGACACCCACGACACCACAGCAGGCCCGCACCCTGATTCAGCCGCCACCCATTATGGCCAGCAGAACGACCACGTCACCAGCAACACGGCTGGTTGAACCTGCCGACACGGCAGCACCGGTGCTTGCAAAACTGGACACCCTGTCTCCCCCTGCTGCAGGTTCTCCGGTTTCCCGGGTCGAGCACAAGACCGTGCTGGAACCGACAATGACAGCACCCCGATCTGCCCCAGTCGTACCGTCAGACAACATTGACAAGGTTGCGGTCGAAACAGTCATCACCGAAGAGGCAGTGACGACAACGGTAGATACCCAGCAACTATCGCAGGATGAGCCGGAACTTGTCGCGATGGTTGCGACAACAGCACCGCCATTCACACACGATCCCACTCAGAACGACAAGCCTTCTGTCGCAATTGCCAGGGAAACCGCACGCTCCGACCAGACCGAGGTACTGGCAACGGAACCAGCGATCGTTGCACAGACCGAGGTCGAAACAACCACTGCACCCTCTGTTACCGAGCAGGCAGAATATGCTGCAAGTGAACCTGCTATTGTTGAGGAAACCGCGGAAACAGTGACTGCACCGACTATCGTTGCACTGGCCGAGATCGTAGAATCTGAACCGGCTGTGACTGAAGAAACCGCAGAAGCGGTGGCTACACCGACAATTATTACACAGGCAGAAACCGTAGACACTGAGCCGACTGTGGTTGAAGAAACAGCGGAAGCGGTGGCTACACCGACTATCGTTGCACAGGCCGGGACCGTAGACACTGAACCGGCTGTGGTTGAAGAAACGGTGGAAGCGGTGGCTACACCGACTATCGTTGCACAGGCCGGGACC
>JASJGW010000277.1:0-6751 GCA_033791305.1 Gammaproteobacteria bacterium
GGGTGCTGCCGGTGCGACCGGTGCGTAGCCATAAGGCGCGTAGCCCGGATAGCCGCCATAGCCATAGCCCGGATAGCCGCCATAGCCATAGTGATCGCCATAACCACGGCCATAACCACGGCCATAACCACGGCCATAACCACGTCCGCGGCCGCTACCACTGCCATGCATGTTGAAGCCGAAATCGCCGTCGCCGAAGAAATCGCCAAGGCCATCGCCCCAGCCATCACCCCAGCCATCATTGTAGCCCCGGTTACCCCAGGGCCCCCAGCCACCCCATGCATGGGCGGACGTGACCGGAAGGGCGACCAGTGCACCGAGGGCGGCGCCTGCCAGTGTAAGTTTCAATGTTTTCATCACTGTTCCTCCTGTGTTAATAACCGGTGTCAGCTTGAGACACTGGCAAATTTTCTGAGAAGCAAGGATTAAATGAAATGATCTGCGTCAAAATGACGGTATTTTTGTGGAGACATTTTCTCCGCTGGTGAGAATATCTGCTGTTCGCGCTAGACTCGCTGCAGCACATATATAGTATAGAAGATACATGATGACTGGATGAAACAATGCACTGGATGATCGGTATACTGCTGCTGAGTGTAACCACAGTAGTTGTGGGTGAACCCAGGGGTGGGGAATTGTATGCGGCCCATTGTGCGGGCTGCCACGGTGATACGGGTAAAGGTGGCGTGGGTGTGCCACTGTCGCTGCCGTCTTTTCTGGAAAGCGTGGATGATAATTTCCTGCGCAAGACCATCCGCATGGGGCGTCCGGGCCGGGTGATGCCGGCCTTCAGGGTGCTCAGTGATGCCCAGGTTGATGCCATTGTCCGGCATGTTCGCAGCTGGTCCGGGAAGCCGGCGCCTGATTTTTCGGACCAGCCGGTCCGTGGTGATGCGCAGCATGGCAAGCAACTGTTTGCCAGCTATTGCGCCGCCTGTCACGGCGCAAATGGTGAGGGCGGCAGGGGAACCGGGGTGACTTTCTCACGCAAGCGGGATCTCCCTATTATTGCACCGGCGCTGAATAATGCCGGCTTCCTGGCAGCGGCCTCTGATGAGATGATCCGGCATACCCTGCAGTTCGGCCGTGAGGATACCCCCATGCGCTCCTTTTTGGTGCAGGGACTCTCGGAGCAGGATATTGATGACCTGGTCAGTTACGTGCGCTCCCTTGAAAAGCAGCAGCCGACGCCCGGGAAGCCGGTAGTGACGGTTGCCGAGACCACCATATGGGCAGAGTCATCCTACACGCTGGAAGAAACCATTGAAAACCTGAAAGATGCGATTGTCAGCCAGAATTTTATCCTGATCAGGCAGGACACCCTTGAGCACGGCCTCGTCAAGGAGGGTGAGGAGGATCCATCGCAAGTTATCCTGCACTTTTGCAACTTCAAGTTTCTTTTTGAAGCGCTTGCGGTCGATCCGCGGGTCGGTATGTTCCTGCCATGCCGGATCACTATCACCGAGAAGGATGGTAAGGTGATGGTATCGGCGATCAACCCGCTGTATCTAAGTCGCTTGTTTAACAACAGTGAACTCGATGAGTATTGCAAAAAAATGCATACTCTTTACCGTGCAATTCTGGATGATGCAACGCTATGAAAAAACAGCTTGTCAGCATCATCCTGGTCTGTCCATTACTGTGTATATCCCTGTTTGCCTGTGCAGAGGAAATCGTCATTACGCGGTCGGTGCTTGCCTTTCCGGAGGCCATGCTGGCATTGCAGGAATCCATTCGTGCACATGGCTACACGGTCTCGCGGGTACAGCGAATCGACATCGGACTGACGGGGATGGGCTACAAGACAGACAAGTACCGGATTGTGTTTGCGGGCAAGATTGACGAGATTCGGGAACTGACCGAAAAAGCACCGCAACTGACAGCTTATTTGCCGCCTAAAATTTCAATCTTTGCCGAAGGAGACCAGACCGTTCTGGTGACAATTAACCCGAGGCTGTATGCTGATATTGCCGGTGATGGGATAGATCCGATTATCTTTGCGCACTGGGAAAGTGATCTGCGTTCCATTTTTCACGACGTAAATATGGCCAGATAAAGGCGTGCTGAGTAACTGATTGTTAAGTATAAAGATATATTGTTGTTTTAAAAAATGCGGGCTAAGTACCCGCACAAGGGTGGAAGTCATGCTTGCTGGAAAGGGCAGGTGGAGGGTATCTCTACCAATGCAGTTAAGTATATTTATATGGCATCCTGAATTGCTCAGCTTTGATCCAGATCAAGTCTCCGCCAAAAGATGGGAAAATATACCCAAAGTAGTAAAAAACATGCTAGCGTGCTGGATACCGCTGTTATGTACCCTGTTTGTGGCGTGCAGCAGGTATCACGGGATCGCTCGTGATGCAGGTTTGCGCCGATGTACCTATCTGACAGGCTGACCGGGAACCTTCTGGCATGAGCAAGCAACAACAAAAAATATTATTCGTGGCAGTCAGAAAGTTGATGCGGCCACTGGTGAGGATTCTGTTGCGTAACGGAATTGCCTACGGTGCGTTGGTTGATGCCATCAGAAAGTGTTATGTCGATGTTGCGTTCGAGGATTTTCCTCCACAAGGAAAGAAGCAGACTGTTTCCCGTGTTTCTGCCCTGACAGGATTGACACGAAAAGAAGTAAAACGATTGCATGAGCTGGCTGATACGGATTATGAGGCCAGTCAGGAACGTTACAACCGGGCATTACGTGTAATCAGTGGCTGGATGAATGACCGGCAATTCCTCGATGCAAATGGGAAACCTGCTTTGCTACCGCTGGAAGGTGAGAAGAAATCATTTGAATTACTGGTTAGGGAATACAGCGGTGATATTCCAACCAGGGCCATGCTGGCCATGCTGGAAGAGGCCGGCAGTGTAAAAAGCGCGCAGGGCAAGGTGCGCTTGATCAGGCGTGCCTATGTGCCGGGCAGGGATGATAAAGACAAAATCAGGATACTGGGTACTGATGTGTGTGAACTGATCTCCACTATTGACCATAACCTGACTGCAGAACCGGAAAATCTTCTGTTCCAGCGCAAGGTCTCCTACGAAGATATCAATCCTGATTCCCTGTCAGGGCTTAAAAAACTGTCATTTAATAAGGCGCAGTCCCTGCTGGAGCAACTGGACAGGGAATATGCAAAGCATGAACAAACAGAGAATGATGACGGGGGAATGAGTATCAGTCTGGGTATCTATTATCACGAACAAAAATATCCGCAGGAGTAACTGTCATGATGAAGCTATTATGCCGAACTATTGAGGGCTTTGTGGATGGCGACCTGGTCGAGTACACCGACTACAATGAGGAAGGGCAGCCGGCCGATGGTTTTGCCGACGAGGTTGAATTCGAAGATTAGCCTGCTGTTTACTTTTCCCTTTGTCTGACACTCTGTGAGGGTGACATTTTTTACCTGCCAGGGTATTACGGCTGAAGCATTCGTTAACAACTCCTGTACCCTTACTATAGATCTTCTGGTCCAGCCCGGTCCAGAGTGAGGCGGTGATGAGTGATCAGGTGACAGATTCCTTCAGACAGGCTTTCAAGGGACGCTTTGAGAGTGTGTTGCGCTGGGAGCAGCTGGATATGTTCTGGGAGGTCCTGCGCAAGGATGCTGCGGGCGACTGGTATATCTATGCGGTGGGGGAGTTGCCACCGCAGCAGCCGGCCAGTGCCGACCGGGTGCGAACCTTCTTGACGGAAATTGCACAGTTGCTGCGCCAAGAGCATGATGAAGATTATTGCGGGATTGTGTTCACAGACTCGATGGAATCACCGCAATTCGTAAAGATATTTGATCCCAATAATCTGGGTGTTTCCTGCGGCTTCAGTAATAATCCGCCCTTGCCTGGCTGGATACTGTCGAAACTGCCGCCCGCCGACCTGAATACCCTCATACCCCTCCCCGGAAATCGTCGCCGTTGGTGGCAGCGCTTGCTAGGTGCGCGAGGGGTAATTATAACCTATTGTATTATATAATAAATGTATTGAAGTTGGTGTATATTAATCGTTTTTAATATACTAGATGGCCGGTCTGGCTGACGGTAGTCAGCACATAGCCCCCGATTTCTTGTGTTTCCTAAAATGGAGTTGTCAAAATGAAAAAATTACAAAATGTAATGATTGCAAGTGTGCTGTTGACTGTCAGTGGATCTCTGCTGGCTGATGGCCAGAAAACTTACCAGGCCACCTGTCAGGTATGTCATGCCGCCGGTGTTGCCAATGCACCGAAATTGGGTGACAAGGCAGCCTGGGCACCGCGTATTGCAACAGGCATCGATGCCATGCTGGCGGTTGCTATCAAAGGTAAAGGCGCAATGCCGCCAAAGGGTACTTGTATGGCCTGCACGGATGACGATCTGAAAGCGGCTATTGAGTATATGGTCAGCCAGAGTCAGTAAATCCGGGGCAAGCGGCCTGCTTGCAGATTAAGAAAGAGTTATTGGATGGCGTGCATTTATGTACGCCATTCTTTATTTTAAACAGAGAAATGGAGTGTTTAGCAATGCAAAGAATTGCAGCAGTGATCATGGCGGGGGTCCTGGCGGGTATCAGTGGTGCAGGACATGCCGGTGATGTGGCGGCAGGTAAAGCCAAGTCTGCCACCTGTGCAGGTTGTCATGGTGCCAAGGGTGTCAGCAATAATCCCCTGTGGCCAAATCTGGCAGGCCAGCAGGAAGGTTATCTGGTAAAACAGCTGCAGGCCTTTCGCGAGGGTACGCGCAGCGATCCCATGATGAGCCCAATGGCAAAGCCATTGAGCGATACCGATATCCAGAACCTTGCCGCTTTTTACAGCAAACTGTAGTTGATACACCCGCCGGTTTTTGTGCTTATGTGGCGGGTGTCGTGTACATCATGTGGTGACGCACATAGATAACCACCGTCAACAGCAGCAGGGCGCCGCCCTGGTGCGCCACTGCCAGCGGTATCGGTACGTGCAGTAACAGTGTCGAGACGCCCAATGTGACCTGCAGTAGTGCGGTAGCCAGCAGCCCATGCAGGCCGTTGCGTACCGTGGCAGGCAGGGGCTGGCGTATTGAAACAAGCCACAGGGTAACAACGCTGAAAAAAACCAGCGTAGCCAGGACGCGGTGGCTAAACTGGACGGTCGCGATATTTTCAAAGAAATTACGCCACAGGGGTTCCTGCATAAAAATAACTTCCGGTACCCAGTGGCCATCCATCAGCGGAAAGGTGTTGTATGCAAAACCAGCCTTGAGGCCGGCGACAAAACCACCGGACAGGATGGTGATAAAAACAGCGCCGCCCAGCAAGCTGTTTGTACGTCGCAGGCCAGCCGGCACATCGGCTGACCGTTGGTTGCCATACCAGAGTCCGAATGCGACATGGAGCATATAGGCATAGATCAGGATGGCCAGCCCGAGATGCGCAGTCAGCCGGTATTGGCTGACATGCGGATTATCGACCAGACCGCTCTTGACCATGTACCAGCCGAGCAGGCCCTGCAGGCCGCCGAGTACGAACAGGGTGACCAGTTTCGGAATGAGCGGGCGCTTTACCCAGCCCCTGGCCAAAAAGAATAAAAACGGTAACAGGAATACTGTACCGATGGTCCGGCCCAGCAAGCGGTGCGAGTATTCATACCAGTAAATGCGCTTGAAGCCTGCCAGGTCCATGCCGACATTGATTTTCTGATATTCCGGTGACTGCTGATACAGCGCAAATGTCTCGTTCCAGGTTTCCTGGTTGAGTGGTGGAATAACTCCGAAGATAGGGTCCCATTCAACCATGGACAGGCCGGAGCCTGTCAGTCGGGTGGCGCCACCGAGTATCACCATGGCATATACCATGAGACAGCATACGAACAGCCAGGCGGCGATACGCCGGTTGTGGGCTCGTTCAAGGGTCGTGCTGTGTTCGTTGCTCATAGGGATGACGGGTCAGTGGGTATCTCACTAAGCAGATATTGTCTACCTTTATCAAATTGAACCAGTACCAGTGTCGATGCGGCATTGTACCTGAAATCAAGCACTAAACTAATGTTACGTTACCTTGGGCTGCGGGGTAGAATGCGAACCATGGCGTTTAGAAACAAACAACGAGTGTTATGAAACAGGTATTGGTATTGGGATTGGCCGGTGGCCTGCTGCTTGCCATGGCGTATGTATTTATCTCACCGTCAGGGGAGCCGCAAGGTACAGTAGTGGACCCGGTGGCCGGAGGTGCAAAGATGATTCCGCCCGTCGGGATATCACCGGCGGCTGACGCGGTGCCGGACAAAGCCGTGCTGGATGTCAGCGTTCATACCATCGAAGGACTCAAGGTCCTGTTTGACCGGGCAGAGGAACTGGCCATGAAGCCACGCCCCAAGGGTGAGGATGCCAGCGTGATACTGGTGCTGCACGGGCCGGAAGTGGACTATTTTTCCATTAAAAATTATGACAAGTACAAGGATGTTGTTGACCAGGCGGCACGCCTGGACGCATTCGATGTGGTGGATGTGAAAATCTGTCAGACCATGATGGGCGTGCGCGGCATTGAGCAGAATGATATACCGTCATTTATTGAAGTGGTCCCGTACGGGCCGGGGGAAGTCGAGCGGTTAAAACAGGAAGGGTATGTGACCTTCTAGTGTGGTGTAACGAATAACGTGTACCTATCAGCGAGACGAGAAGCCGTTAACTGCAAGGCGCGTCTCGCCGGGAATGGCCGGCTAGATTGCCTCGGCGCGAACAACCCGGCCGAGTCGGTCAAGGTACAGATGTACCTGGCCAAAGCAGGAAACCCGCTCACATT
>JASJGW010000278.1:0-3411 GCA_033791305.1 Gammaproteobacteria bacterium
CGAATGACACCAGCGATGGTCGCGCCCTTAATCGTCGCGTGGAGATTATCCTGACACCCTTGACCTGAGCAGGCACCAAACAAGACCCGCGAGCGGGTCTTGTTTTTTTCAGGCTGGCCGCTGAGCACAGCAAGCAAGCGATTTGCACCTATTCCAGTTTTAGCTTTTCCAGTAATACAGGCCATTTCAATCTTTCTCAAGACCCGTAAAAACCTGTATTTTTTCTTTGTCGACACACTCCAGACACTGATAATTAAACTTTGAAGGAGTTACTTTGACAGCAGACAAGTTAACCGCATTATTATTACTCTCTTGTCCCGACCAGATTGGTCTGGTTTCAAGAATATCCCATTTTATTTTTGAAAGAGGTGGAAATATCCTTGATCTGGATGAACATGTAGAGGCTGACGGCGAGAGATTCTCCCTGCGAGTTGCCTGGGATATGAAAAATTTTTCTATTTCAACAGCAGCGCTCGATGAAGCATTTACCCCGCTTGCCAGAGAATTTGATGCCCAATGGAAAATAAGTTTTCTGGAGAAAAATCAAAGAATCGCCATCTTTGTATCCAGGTATGACCATTGCCTGCAGGAATTATTATGGCGTCACAGCATTGGCGAATACGCAGTGGATATTCCGCTTATTATTTCAAATCATTCAGACCTGAAACCATTAGCTGATCAATACTCGATTCCGTTTTATGTATTCCAGATAACTGAAGAAAACAAGACCCAACAGGAAGAAAAGGAACTGCAGTTATTAAAAGAACACCAGATTGACACTGTTGTCCTGGCCCGTTACATGCAAATTCTGTCTGCACAATTCATTCAGGAATATCCTGATAAAATCATCAATATTCATCATTCGTTCTTGCCTGCATTTATTGGAAGGGACCCGTACAAACAGGCACACCAGAGAGGTGTAAAGATAATTGGGGCAACAAGCCATTATGTAACCCGGGATCTGGATACAGGTCCAATCATAGAGCAGGATGTTGTCCAGATATCACACCGGGACACTATCAGTGATTTAATAAGAAAAGGCAGAGACCTGGAGCGCCTGGTACTTGCCCGTTCACTACACGTCCATTCTGAATATCGTGTTCTGGTATGCGGCAAGAAAACGATTGTTTTCCAGTAAAAGAGGGTAACAAAAACGTCTGCAGGATGTGCTGAGTGTAACGAAGCGCATCCGGCGCCATGTATTGTCTGTTAGCGTGCTTTCCAGTCCGGATAGAGGGGTGACAAACCATCCTGCCTGGCTGGACCTTCAGTTACCACTTCTTCCAGCCCTTGCTTGAAGACTTGCCACAAGGCATCACCCTGCCAGGGCCGTGCACCCGTTGCGTATAAAGTCCGGTCCAGCTCACGTATTTCACGACCACCTGTTACCAGCCGCTGTGCCAGGCTGCCCAGGTTACGCGGGGCATCATCCGGCCACTTCGCAGCAGCCCACTGCAACAAGGCCCCGGCAGCGGCCTGCGGGTCATTATCCCGACAGGCCTGCTCCAACAAGGTTCCGGCCACCTTGATCTGCTGTTTGCCCGAAGGCAGGTGTATATCTGCTATTAGCAGTGCACTGTGTTGATGTTTGCGACGCTGTAAAAACAACAACAGAAACGCCAGCAAAACCACCGCCAGACCGGCAAGCAACGGCTTCCACTGCAGTCCTGAGTCGCGCTGCTGCTCACCATCAGTAGCCACATCCGCAACCTTTGCTGCAGACAGGTCAGCCGGTGCCGGTGGTGGTAACTGCACTGAACCGGCCGCACCTGGCAGCACATTCACTTCCCAGGCTGGCAGTACAGTGCTGCGCTGTTGCTGTTTACGGGTATCCCACCAGTCCACCCGGATCTCTGGAATCGTTATCCGGCCGGTTGCAATTGGCACATAGGCCACCGCCTGCTGATTGCTGCCGTAGACCCACTCACCGTCTGTTCGTGTCGCATGTTCCGGTTTCTCCGGGTACATACGCATGCCTGTTGGTTCCGGCAGACTGATATCCGGCAGGTGTGAGGACTCCAGCCCCTTTGCTTCCAGCGTAATCGTCCGTGTCACCGGTTCACCTGCATGGAATTCGGGCGGCCCCTCTGCCCAGCTGTCGCGGAGGACAACCTGCTCGCTCGGCAACCAGTGCTGACCATCATAAGACGCGGGACGCGCGCGCACATCTAGCGTTATTTCCTTGCTGCGCAGGCGAATTCGTTTACCCGGTGCACGCACCAGGTTGCTGCCAATGAAGCGCTCCATCATTGAACTCATACCAGTGGAGCGTTCCCGCAGTGCGCCCGCCATCCGCCCGTTAAACACGACTGCAGGTATGACCAGTTTGCCGCTTTGTTCCGGGAAGATGGCATGACGACGTTCAATCACCTGGTATGGCTCACCATTCACTGTCGTTTCATACTGACGGTCTTCTCCGAGACGTTCCACAATGGCATTCTCGATATTCGGACCATCAAAACTGCCTTCCGCAAGGGGCTCGCGAAAATACAATTGCAAGGTGTACTGAATTTGCTGCTGTACATAGGCAGTGGCATCTGCCGGTTCAATACTCACCTTGATAAACACCGGCTGACCACTACCTGCGGCCACTGCAGCCGGCTGCTGCTTTACCGACAATTGTAGCGGCGCGGTCTGATCCTCACCCACACGGATTGCCGGTATCGTCACCGTGCCACTGTTTTTGGGTATCAGTTCTACATGCCACTGGTGCTTGTCTGTTCGCCGACCATTAATAATTTGTGTCTGCCGGCTGTTGCGGGTTCCGAGTATTTCAAAATCCTGTCGCAGTACTGCAAGATCCGGCTCGCCGGAGTGGTTTCTGTCAGTCGACTCGACAATCAGAGTGACCGTGTCACCATCAGAGATGGTATTGCGGTTGAGACTGGCCTTCACATCAGCCCAGAGTGACTGCGACACCAGCAGCAACATCAGGAAGATAGTCATTTCGCGGGCAAGCCCGCTGCTACACGTGCGTCCATTGACGCAGGAGCGCATCGCATGTGCAAAGCAATCACCCAATTTCATAACGCTTACCATGCCTGCTGATTATCTGCATCAACGCCCGGTGCCTGCTGGCGATACTGGTACAAAAACTTGCGCCGCAACAAACCACCGGGATCATCCGGAATACGTCGCAACCATTGTTCTGCCGCCTGCTGTTCTTCACTATCCAGCGGATTTGCCTCAGCAACTTGAGTCTGTTGATTATCCTGTTCCGCGTCTTCAGCTGCCTGTTGTGCAGACTGTTGCTCATCTTCAGCACCATCCCCATCTGCTGAATCCGCCGCTTGCTGTTGCCCGGCAGAGGCATCTTCCGGCTGCTTCTGCTCTGCCGCTGACGCAGCCTGTTCCTTACCCTGCTCACCGGTATCACCCTGGTTGCCAGTAGCTGACTGCTGCTGGTCTGCA
>JASJGW010000279.1:0-4147 GCA_033791305.1 Gammaproteobacteria bacterium
AGTGATTAGTATATAATAATATAGTTTTTTCTTCTCGCCTGAAATGGCGACGACCTTGATCATGAAGCTTCGGGATTAGCATGAGTGTAGAATTAGATCGTGGCGACTTGAAGCGTCGGTTGTTCCCTTTTCTCTGCTGGATTGGCGAGTTAAAGAAGCCTGAAATTCTGCGTGCCGACCTGATTGCCGGCCTCACAGTCGCGCTGGTACTGGTGCCACAATCCATGGCGTATGCGCAGCTTGCGGGTCTGCCTCCCTATTACGGTTTATACGCAGCCTTTCTTCCCGGTATTGTCGCTGCCCTGTTCGGTTCATCTCGCCAGCTGGCTACTGGCCCGGTGGCGGTTGTCTCCCTGTTGACTGCTTCGGCGCTGGAGCCAATTGCCGGTGCCAATCCGGAACTCTATATTGCCTACGCCGTCATGCTGGCACTCATGGTAGGTATCTTTCAGATAGGGTTGGGATTGCTGCGTCTCGGTGTGCTGGTGAACTTCCTGTCACATCCGGTGGTGACCGGTTTTACCAATGCAGCCGCCATCATTATTGGCACCTCGCAGTTGGGCAAGCTGTTCGGGGTGTCGGTGGAAAAGGCCGATCACACCTACGAAACGGTATTCAATACGCTGATTGAAGCGTTTAACAGCACCCATATGGAAACGATGCTGATGGCGATTGTTGCGCTCAGTATCATGATTGTCATGAAGCGCTTGATTCCAAAGGCGCCCAATGTGCTGGCAGCTGTGGTCGTGACTACCGGTGCCTCCTGGCTGATCGGTTTTGAGCAAATGGGGGGGGCTGTTGTTGGCAAGATACCGGAAGGTTTGCCGCCCCTGGCAATTCCGACCCTGGATTTCCAGACCATGGGGCAGTTACTGAGTGTGACGGTAGCGATTGCCCTGATTGGTTTTATGGAGGCAATATCGATTGCCAAGGCAATGGCTGCAAGCACCCGCCAGCGTCTTGATGCCAACCAGGAACTGGTTGGCCAGGGGTTGGGTAATATCTTTTCCAGTTTGTCTCAGGGTTATGCCGTATCCGGTTCTTTTTCCCGTTCGGCCGTCAATTTCGGCGTTGGTGCCAAGACCGGTTTCTCGGCGGTGGTGACCGGTGTGATTGTCGGTATTACCCTGCTGTGGTTGACGCCGCTATTGTATCACCTGCCACAGGCTACGCTGGCAGCGGTCATCATTATGGCCGTTATCAACCTGGTCAAGATTGAACCCATCAAACATGCCTGGAAGGTACAGCGACACGATGCCGCGGTCGCGCTCATTACCTTTATACTGACTATTATCTGGGCACCACATCTTGATAAGGGCATCATGGTGGGTGTGCTCCTGTCCCTGGCGTTGTTCCTGTACCGTTCCATGGCCCCGCGTATTGCCGTGCTGTCACGTGATCCTGATGGTACATTGCGCGATGCGGAAGTGCGCAAGCTGGAGACCTGTCGCAATATTTCACTGATCCGTTTTGATGGTTCGCTGTATTTTGCCAATACCGGTTATTTTGAAGACAAGATACTGGAGCGGGTCGCACTCAAGCCGGACCTGCAGTTTGTCATTATTGATGCAGAAGGCATCAATTCAATCGATTCAACCGGCGAAGAGATGCTGGGTATGCTGACCGAGCGGCTGCATGAAGCGGGTGTTGAATTGTTGTTTGCGCGCGCCAAGAAGCAATTGTGGGATACCTTTGAACGAACCGGTTTGATGGACAAGCTGGGTAGAGAGCATGTGTTTGCGCTGCGTACCCAGGCGTTTAACTATGCATGGGACCAGCTTGGAGATAACCATGCCGAGACCTGCCCGCTGCGTGTGCCGCAACCGCTTGCAGCGGAAGCCTGAAAGTATTGCGCGTATGCGTGGTGGCGTTTAAACCCGTTCGTATAACAAATCCCATACCCCGTGTCCGAGGCGCTGGCCACGTTGTTCAAACTTTGTCGTTGGCCGGTAAGCGGGTTTGGGTGAGTATTTTCCTTCACCTGCACAGTTTCGAAATGCAGTGGACTGGTCGGTAACCTCCAGCATGTGTCGTGCGTAATCTGCCCAGTCGGTTGCCATATGCAGGATGCCGCCGCGCTTTATTTTTCCGGCAAGCAGTTTAATGAATTCGGGTTGTACGATGCGTCGTTTGTGGTGACGTTTCTTGTGCCAGGGGTCGGGAAAGAACAGCAGTAAACGGTCCAGACAGTCATCCGGCAGGCAAGCAGTTAAAACCGGTATCGCATCCTTGCGAATGACGCGGACATTTGTCAGTGCGCGCTGTTTCAGTTCACGTAACAGTCGGCCCACCCCCGGTCGATGGACTTCAATGCCGATGAAGTCTGCCTCCGGCTGGTTTGCGGCCATCGTGAGCAGTGCATCACCGTTTCCAAAACCAATCTCGAGTGTATGCGGTGCCGTGCGTCCAAACACGGTATCCAGATCCAGCCGGGTGTCGGTTTCCAGCCCGAAGCGTGGCCACAAATCCTGCAGGGCTCGTTGCTGTCCCGTGGTAAGGCGGCCCTCACGACGAACAAAGGAGCGGATTTTTCTGGGAGGATGATCGTTGTTGTTCAATGCCGGAAGTTTCCTGAAAATGATGTTAGCTATTCGATTGTCACCTATTCCGGGTATTATTGCTGCAATCACCTGAATCTAAGGCAGATCATGCAATGGAAGAAATCTCGAGCTCATTGTGGAGTCTCTGGGAAGTATTTGCCGCACGTGGCATGACAGTGCTTGCGCTGCAGCTTCTCGTCATGGTGACTGCGGGTGTGGCCGCTTTCTTTATTCACCGTTACACTCAGAAATCCCTGGTCGAACGCCTGGAGTCCAGTGATATTTCCCGACTGCACAGTCTGCTGCTTAAAATCGGCCAGCGCCTGGCTTTTCCTTTAAGTGGTTTATTTGCCTTGATGATTGGGCAAGTGGTCTTTCGTCAGTTTGATATTGAAACACCCTTGTTGAACATGCTCGCCAAGTTGCTGTTGGCACTAGCCATTATCCGTTTGATTGTCTATGCCTTGCGTGTCGGTATCGCACCGGGCCCGGGATTGAAGGCCTGGGAAAAGATTATCAGTACCAGTATCTGGGGTGTTGTCGCATTGCACCTGGTTGGTTGGTTGCCGGTCGTCGAGGTGTATATGGACCAGTTGGCCATTGGTAGCGGTGACCATCGGGTTTCACTGCTGATGGCAGCAAAATTCGTGGTACTAAGTGCGCTCTATCTGTTGCTGGCCTTGTGGTTGTCAGGCGTTATTGAACAGTGGTTAAAGAGTTCGCTCCATATCAATGCCAGTTTGCAGGTGGGTATTGGCAAGATTTCCAAGGTTGCCCTGCTGACGGTTGCCATTATTCTGGCCTTGACCGAGGCAGGTGTAAACCTGGCATCGCTGACGGTGTTTGGCGGCGCACTGGGTGTCGGTATCGGCTTTGGCCTGCAAAAGATTGTGAGCAACTTTATCAGCGGGTTTATTCTGCTGGGTGATCGTTCCATCCGTCCGGGTGATGTCATCTCGGTTGGTACTAATTATGGTTGGGTGAAGGAGTTGCGGGCGCGCTATATCGTGGTGCGTAATCGCGATGGCGTTGAAACACTCATTCCAAATGAGAACCTGGTAACAACGGATGTGATTAACTGGAGTTACAGTGACCGCCGGGTACGTTTGCGTATTCCGGTGCAGATCAGCTATGACGATGATCCGGAACAGGCCATGACCATCATGGAGCAGGCAGCCACGGCTAACGAGCGGGTGCTCAAGTTACCGGCACCTGCTGTACGTTTGATGGAGTTTGCTGACAGCGGCATTGCACTGGAACTGCGTGTCTGGATGACAGACCCCGAGGAAGGCGTGGGGAATGTCCGCTCGGATATCAACCTGGCTATCTGGCATGGGTTTAAAGCGGCCGGTATTACCATTCCGTACCCACAGCGGGATGTGCATTTGCGGCAGGTAGTCGAACCAGAGTAACAACCGTGTAATTTCTCTCGCAAAGCTTCCGCTCCTGCTCACGCCCCTTACCTGCATATATGGACCCACTCCGGTTTGCAAGATAATTGATCATTGATGTGAGAGGAAATCATTGCTCTCATATATCCGGCCTGTTTGTGGAAGTTTGCTCCTTCCTGGCCCCGATGGTTATTTGCGCTCATCCTCCTCATCATC
>JASJGW010000280.1:0-2758 GCA_033791305.1 Gammaproteobacteria bacterium
CGTCAGTCGGTACCCGCTGCGGGTCAAGCAGAAAGGAACGCGTCACCATGCGTCCATGCCGTGGCTCGTGGTACTGGGTTATGTGTGTCCGGTGATGGTATTCGCCTTCCCGCAGCAGCTTCCCGCCGCTGTCGAGTAACTGGTAGTGAAAGGCATACAACCTGACGATGTCGTCAGCAGCTGCCTGTGCACGTTGCACACTGGCATTGCTGATAACATGAATGCTGCTGCCGTTGCCACTTAGCTGAAATTCGAGCCAGTTATCCCCCTGCTGAAGATAGGTGTTGCTCGGCTTTGCACCTTCGAGCTGGCCGGATAAATAAGCGGCCAGCTCCTGTCTGTCCAGGCTCTGCCAGGCCCATTGGCCCGACCCTGCTGCAAGCAACAGCAGCAGGGCAGTGACCAGCAGGTAACCGAGGGTGCGCATCGTTAGCCCTCAAACTCCAGCAGCCCGGCCCGGCTGCCAATGAAGTCACGGACACGCGACGGGTCTGCATCCCTCGCCGTAACGCTGATCATCCGGTCAACCTGCCGGGGGTGCAGGTTGGCGACCAGGCAGAGTTTCCGCTGTGTATCGAATACGGCCAGAAATGATTGCCGCGTGTTGCGGTCGATCAGTCGCTGCCAGCTATAGTCTGGCCACTGCACCTGCAGCTTGCGCAGGGTGACGATGTCAGCCCGGGACTGGTAGTGTTCAATGTTCTCGCGCAGCTGTACCGGAACCTGCAGTCGGCTGTCAGCCGTGTCCTGTTGCAGGATGTAGTTCACCAGATCCGCATCACGGGTTTCGATGCCCAGTGCGCTGAAACGGGCATGCTCCTGGCGGTTCTCCGACTGCTGCCGGTAGGACGAGCGTGCCTCGGGGGTTAACCACAGGACGCCAAACCCCTTGTTTTGGGTTGCGTTCAGGTAAAGTGACTGGGGCACATTGCCCACCTCGTAGCCGGCTGTCTCCGGCCGGCCGTCGACAAACTGGTAACTCAGGTCATCCGCCTCCAGCGTCGCCAGCAAGGCCTGACTGAGTGGATTATCAGCCGCGCTGGCAAAGGTCCCCTCGGCAAATGACACCAGCACCTGTGCCTGCGGCAGCGGGGCATCTGCGCGGTAACCCAGGGCGCGACTGTGGACAATCATCACCGGTTCGTCACCCGCTTCCCGCAACAACACCTGACTGACCATGCTGAACAGACTCTGGAAATGCTCGAGCTTCACTATATTGGCAGTGCCATCGAGATTGGTGTCCGGATGGGCACCGGCAATCAGCAACGCCCGGGCACTGAGGCGCTCAAACAGTGCAACGCCGTATTCAAAACTGTTGATCTCGAACAGCGGCCGTGGAACCTGCACCACATAGCCCTGTGCCGGTCCGAGACGAAACACATAGGTCCCCCAGAAGCGCTGCGGCCGGGCCGCTTCGTCTTCAAACAGAATCAGATAGTCCTGACCTGACACGCTGTGCCGGTAGTGCAGCAGCCGGTAGTCAAAGGTTGCCGCTGCGGCCTGGATCGTACGAATCTCGTCAAGCCCCTCGACAGACCAGTTGCCGTCCCGGTAAAAATGACGTGACGCACTTAGCAGGGGGGTGACTATTTCCTCATCGAAATACATCAGATGTTCTGTTTCAGTTGGCTGATAGAGGCCACTGCCACGTGCCGAAATCCGCTGCCTGCTTCCCAGCAACCACTCCTGCAGATAGCCGTCGATGCGCTGCTCTGTCACTTGCATCACCGGTTCCTGCTCTAAACGGATAAACTGTGCATGCAGCTTCCTGATCGCCTGCCGGTTCAGCAGCAGCTCTGCAAAACCGCTACGGGTCGTCTCGCGCTGCCGGTTGGCGGCAGGGAGCGCCTGCCATTCCACGCTCAGCTCACCGATTATCTCCTTGAGTCTCGCCAGGTTGAGTCCGGGTGGTAATTCTGATTTGACCCACAGGGTATTTTCTGGCTCCCGGGCCTCGGCTGCGACCGCTTGCTTGCGGATACTGGCGACGTTACGCACGGTTTCCGTTGTATAGCCCCTGACCTGCAGTACATCACGGCGGGACAGTGTGTGGTGGAAGATGTGAAACAGTGTTTCACGGTTGTGCAGCACATTGGAGGCACCATCACCATTAATGCCCTGCCGGGTCCCTGCAATGGCCAACGCGCCGGCCTGCGCATTGAGAAACAGGCTGATCCCGGCTTCAAATGTTCCGTGTTCATCCAGTGGGGCGGGTATCTCGACCACCAGTCTGTTGCTGGTTCCGGTATCAATGACATACAGTCCCCAACCCCTGACCGGTGCGGTTTCACGTAGATAGAGATAGCGTCCTTCAAGTTCCAGCAGCTCATATCCGACCTCGGCAAGGTGGCCGGCCGCTGCCTCGAGCTGTGCTGCTGTTTTATTTCGCCGGTAGTCATCAAGCAGTTCAATTGCCCGGGTAAATGCCTGCAGCTCCGGGGTCAGCAGTTGCGGCATCGCTCCCGACTGCTGCGCCCGATACAGCAAGACCTTGTCATCCCGTATGCGGTCATCGAGGTGTGCTGTCAGTTTCTGCAGCGGCTGGCTGTTCGTCAGGGCGGTCACGGGATCCTGCCACAATTGCGAAACCGGCAGCAGCGTCAGTCCAAAACCGACCACACTCGCAATGGCTACGCCGGTCAGGGATGTCTGCAGCGCCGCCCGGGTCAGCCGCACGGCGATGCCCTTGTCATACATCTTGATGGCGATCAGGGTGGCCAGCAGGTAGCCAAAGGCATAGCTGTCAGTGACCTTGTAC
>JASJGW010000281.1:0-9539 GCA_033791305.1 Gammaproteobacteria bacterium
GGCCGCCAGCAGCACCCGCAAGCCGTCTGCAAGCAATAACAGTACCGTAGGGGTTGTACCTCAACTGAGGACATTACAACGGGAACGTGACGAGGCCAAAAGGGAAAGTCGGGCCATAGGGAGCCAGCTTGCTGAACTGCAACAGGAAATGTCTGCATTACAAACCCACATGGTGGGCTATATGGCAAAATGCGTGCAGCTGGAAGCAGCTTTCCAGGATGAGAAACAGGCACGCGATGCACTTTCTGACCTTATAAACAAACTGACCGACTAGCCTGTTGTACTCAGTTCATGTTACCGGGAACGAAAAAGTAACGCCCCTATCCACGCACCCGGTTGAAGACCCGCCAGAAAATCCTGTTTCTGCGCATCTCAAATAAAGCAGCTGTTCTAAATCCGCATTTCCCTGTACCACGCGAGAAATACGGGTTAGAGATTATTCGCCATGGTCAGTTATAATCGTGGAACAATCAGCATCCATTCAGTCTATATCCGGGATATGCTATGTACCGAATCATCTGTTCTATTTTATTGGCCCTGTCACTGTCAGGCTGTGCCGCTGTAGACGACAGCAAAAAGACCATCACGTTTGACAAGGCCTTGTGGAAGTATGAAACAGCGATACGCTGGGTGGATTTTGGTACTGCCAACACTCTCAGAAGACTTGAAGACAGCGCTGCATACACACCGGATCTGAAAACACTGCAGCACATAAAGGTAACGTCGTATAACGTTGTTAACAAAATTATTTCCGAAGATCATGCCGAGATACGGCTTACAGTAGAGATCATATACTACAATGATAGAAGCATGAGGCTGACAACAATCATCGACAATCAGATCTGGAAATATGACCCTGCAATAAAGAACTGGTACATAACCACTCCCCTGCCACCCTTTAAATAATCATGGAAGCCCTGTGCACACGATCCGGGAATCCTGTTCAGGATTGTTTCATATCTGAATATCCCGACACCTACATAACCCGGGGGCTTCATTAATGGCCTGGTGGGGAACACTGATCGGTGGAACCCTGGGATTCATGTTCGGCGGTCCACTGGGCGCCCTCCTGGGTGCTGCATTTGGCCGCAACTTTGATCGTGGTATCAAGATAACCGACCAGCACGGCACCTTCGATACCGGCCAGCAGGAGCGTGTACAGGCGGCCTTCTTTACGGCGACTTTCTCTGTCATGGGCCACATTGCAAAGGCCGATGGCAAGGTCACGCCTGAAGAGATTTCTGCTACCGAATCCATCATGGGGCGCATGCAGCTGAATGCTCTGCAACGCAAGGCCGCCATCAAGCTCTTCAATGAAGGCAAGAAGGACGACTTCCCGCTGCATGATGTCCTGGGACAATTCAGGCATGAGTGCATGCGCAGGCGCAACCTGGTGCAGATGTTCCTTGAAATACAGATTACCACCGCAATGGCCGACGGCCATTTCCACGCCAGCGAAAAACGCATTCTGTTTACTATTGGCGAACAATTGGGGTTTGACCACGCCTCTATTGAACACCTGTTCAGTTTTTCAGGCACAGGTCCATCATCTGGCGGCAGCCGGCAACCCACGATATCCAGCGCCTACAAGGTACTGGGTATTAACAAGACAGCCAGCGATGCAGAGGTAAAAAAGGCCTATCGGCGCCTGATGAGCCAACATCACCCTGACAAACTGATCGCCAAGGGGCTACCTGAAGAGATGATCAAGCTGGCCACCGAGAAGACCCAGAAGATCAAGGCCGCCTACGAGCAAATCAAGAAAAGTAGACACTGACAGATTCAGTGTTATTAACATCAGCAACCTGCACTGAGGATTCATGACTATGAAATACATCACACATATGTTTTTTACGCTTGTCCTCCTCGGTGGGCTTACCCCGTCATCGCCAGCAGCAGCGGTCAAAGACTACCCTTTCGAGAAAGTTGCAGAAAACACATGGGTTATTCACGGACCGCTGGAAACGCCAAATCCTGGTAATCAGGGCTTCATGAACAACCCCGGCATGGTATTGACCAGCAAGGGAGTCGTCCTCGTTGACCCGGGTTCCAGTGTGCAAACGGGTGAGATGGTACTGCGAATGCTAAAAGCGGTAACCGACAAGCCGATTGTCGCGGTTTTTAATACACATATTCACGGCGACCACTGGCTGGGCAACCAGGCCATCAAGGCAGCCTACCCGGATGCCCCTGTATATGGACATATAGAAATGCTGGCCATGATCGAAGACGGTGCCGGTGAAACCTGGGTTGAGCTGATGGACAGACTCACCGAAGGCGCCACACAAGGCACCCGGGTTGTTGGTCCCGATCACGCCCTCAAGCATGGCGATACCATCAAAATCGGCAACAAGACCTTCCGTATCCATCATTATGGTCAGGCACACACCCGGACAGATATCATGATTGAAGTGGCAGAGGATCGCGTTATCTTTCTGGGGGACAACGTTACTACAAATCGTATCCCGCGCATGTCAGATGGGAATTTTACGGGCAACATCAACAGCGTTGACAACATCCTCAAGATCAATGCAAACATCTGGGTCCCCGGACACGGCAGAACCGGTGATGCCGGGATGGTGAAGGCCTATCGGGATTATCTGACCGCTGTATATGCATCAGCCAGGCAAGCCTTCGAAGAAGACATGGACAGCAGCGATGTAAAACCGATTGCACTCAAGGCCACGGTTAAATATCAGGACTGGGCAGGGTATGAAGGGGAAATTGGCCCGCATGGCGCACAGGCCTACCTGGAGGTAGAAGCTGCTGAATTCTGAATTCGTCAATTATTCGACCAATAGTCCCCATCCCTACAGCAGCAACACTAAACAGTAAAAGAAGTAGGGACATAACAGCTTTGTCCCTACAATAGAGATCCCGGCAATCAGCCATTTACCCGCAAGCACATCATTCAGACATGAGTACCCGAACGGACCCGCACCCGACAGACTATACCGGCCTGACGCCCGATACCCTGCTGGATGCCGTCGAGCAATGTGGTTACCGGAGTGACGGTCGGTTTATCGCTCTCAACAGTTACGAGAATCGCGTCTACCAGGTCGGGATCGAGGATGAAACGCCGATCATCGCAAAGTTCTACCGGCCCTGTCGCTGGTCAGATGAGGCAATCTCCGAGGAGCACAGCTTTGCTATGGAGCTGGCCGAACATGAAATACCGGTGGTTGCCCCGATGCTTATCAACACAGCAACGCTGCACACGCACAAGGGTTACCGCTTTGCACTCTATCACCGTCATAGCGGACACTGGCCGGAATTGAATACACGGGATGACCGGGAATGGGCGGGGCGTTTCATCGCCCGCATTCATGCGGTCGGTGCAACACGGTCTTTCAGACACCGGCCATTGCTGGATATCGACAGCTTTGGCCACCAGTCAGTCCAGTATCTGCTAGAGAACGATTTCATACCTGCACATATCGAAACAGCGTACCGCACTCTGACTGAAGACCTGTTGCTGCAGATATGCGCGGCGTATAACAATGCCGGCAACATTCAGCAACAACGCCTGCATGGTGACTGCCACCCGGGTAATATTCTGTGGACAGATGAAGGACCGCATTTTGTCGATCTTGATGATTGCAGAACCGGTCCGGCGATTCAGGATATCTGGATGCTGATCTCGGGTGCGCGGCACGAAATGCAAACACAACTGATGGATATTATCGAGGGCTATCTGCAGTTCCATGATTTTGATCACCGACAACTGCAATTAATAGAACCGCTGCGCACGCTGCGCATCCTTCACTACGCTGCCTGGCTGGCAAGACGCTGGGAAGACCCGGCCTTCCCTAGAGCCTTCCCGTGGTTCAATACAGCACGTTACTGGGAAGAACATATACTGACATTGAGAGAACAGGCCAGTCTACTGAATGAGCCGGTACTTGTTATTTAGTGTGCTGCAACGGCTAACATGCACATATCAGAGGCCCATACCAACAGGGAGCAGACCAATGGCTACCAACATCGCAGTCGCATTTGTCGCATTTCTCCACTTGCTGTTTATGGTTCTGGAAATGTTTTTTTGGGCAAAACCTCTGGGACGACGCATCTTCGGACTAACACCTGAACTGGCAGTACAGACTGCGGCGCTGGCAGCCAACCAGGGATTATATAACGGCTTCCTCGCAGCCGGATTGATCTGGGGACTGGCATCCCCCGGTGATTCAACGGCGATTAGTGTGTTTTTTCTGAGCTGTGTCATCGTGGCCGGCGTATTCGGTGCGATAACGGTAAACCGTTCTATCCTGTTTATTCAAGCCTTCCCAGGAGCGATTGCCCTGATATTACTTCTGGTATCAGGCAGACCGCTTTGAGCCCAGCTGCATTTCATGCAATGGCCTTGGTCGTGCAATGCCATAGCCCTGCGCATAGTCAACACCAATCTCGGCAAGCTTTCCAAGGATGCCATCATTTTCAACAAATTCGGCAATTGTTTTTGTGCCCATCACACTCCCGATCTGATGAATGGAACTGACCATCGCGCAATCAATTGCATTGGTTTCCATATCCTTGACGAAACTCCCGTCGATCTTTAAATAGTCAACCGGCAGGTTCTTCAGGTAGGAGAATGAACTCAGACCACTGCCAAAATCATCCAGGGCAAAACGGCACCCCATACGTTTCAGTTCATGAATAAATCCGGCTGCCGCATCCAGATTGGCAATCGCGGCAGTTTCAGTAATTTCAAAACAGACAACCGCTGGCGGCACCTTATGAGTATGCAATTCATTCTTTATAAAATCCAGGAAGCCGGCATCAGTAACAGAAGTACCTGACAGATTAATAGAAATCGTCTCCAGCCCTGCCACATGCGGATGCCTGGCATACCAGGAGAAAGTTTTATTGACCACCCATCGGTCAAGACTGGTAATCAGATGGTAACGTTCGGCCGCCGGCAGAAACATGTCGGGCGGAATAATCTTGCCGTTTTCGTCAAGCATACGCACCAGCACTTCAAAGTGACCGCCGGCACTGGCGTCCGGCACCACCGGCACGATATCCTGATAATAAAGCACCAGCCGATCTGACTTGATGGCCTCATTCAGCGCCGAGGCCCATTTCATTTCGTCATGCCGGCGTACCAGGTTCCGGTCACTTGATTCATAGACACGATAGCGGTCACCACCCGAATCCTTTGCCTCATAACAGGCAAGATCAACCTGGCTCATGATGTTCGCCAGGCTTGCAGAAGTGGATGTAACTAGCGTAAGACCGATACTCGCACAAACATCAAATGTTTTATCACAACTCGTGAAGTTTATCCCGTGAATGGCTGACAACATGTTTTCGGCAACTTCTGTGGCGCCATCCAGCGTGCAATTCTTCAACACTATTCCAAATTCGCCACCACCGATACGTGCCAGGATATCGGAATCACGGAGACAGCCTTGTAAAACTACCGCTACATTCCTGATCAGGTTGTCGCCCGCCTCATGACTGCATGTGTCATTGATTATCTTGAGCTTGTCGATATCCAGCTGACACAGCACATGGCTTTCCAGTGCCCGCTGTGCTGACTCAATTGAAAAACCAAGTCGCGCTTCAAACTCGGTCCGGTTAATCAGTCCGGTAAGTGTGTCATGAGTTGCCTGGTAAGAGAGTTCCCGCTCCATCTTTCTCGCTTCAGTCACATCATGGATAACCAGAATTACGCCCAGTGCCGACCCGCTGTCAGCCATGATCGGTGATGCAGAATATTGAATGGAGCAGATCTCGCCACCATGGCGCTTCAAGGTGACATCCCTGTCTGACTTGACTGCTTCCCCGTAAGCCATGCACTGCCTGATCGGGTCTTCGACCCTCTCCCGGCTGCCATCATTGAACAAACAGAAAATACGCTGGATCGGCAGCCCTCTGGCTATTTCACTGTCCCACCCCGTTAACATCGCAGCACTTGGATTCAGATACTCAATCTGGCCATTCACATCCGTCGTAATCACTGCATCTGCAATTGAACGCAACGTCACCTGTGCGCGCTCTCTTGCCTGGTTCAGCTCGTACTCGTTATGCTTGCGAGCGGTTATATCCAGAATATATCCGGCATAATGCGCCAGTTTACCCTCTGCGTCGTGCACCTGAACGGTATAGTCATAGACCCAGCGCACCTCCCCGTTGCCACACACGATACGGTAATCAATGGCTGCAAACTGAACACCATTCTCACCCCGCTCCATTTCAGACTCTGTAAATCTCTGGATATCGTTAGGGTGAATCATCTCTATATAACGTTTTTTCCCCTGAACCAGGTCCTTGCTGTCATACCCGAACTGCGAGACAGCTTCGGACACATACTCGACAGGCCGTCCGTCCGTTGCAGCCCAGCGGAACATCGTAATCGGCCCTTCAGTAAATAGCTGGCGTTCTCGGAGTAACTGCTCCTGCGCATGCTGTCGTGATCTTGCCTCGTGTTCCAGTGCCACATTGATTGTCGCAGCTTTCTGTAACAGGTCATTGTTCTCCTCGCGTAATAGTAATGACTGCGTGACGCTATTATTATAGTTCCGCGCTATCATCACCAGTACACCCGCGAACAGCATAAGCAGCAGTCCCAGGTTGTTACTAATACTGCTGTTATGCATTAGCATGGACTGCGCAGGAATCAGTATGGCAGGCGCCATAAAGGCAACATACACTGACAGCCTGGCGGCATAGGAGGAAATTGCGCCTGCAAGCACGCCGGCCAGACTCATGATAACCAGTGTCTGGTAAACAACAGGCCATGAAAACTGAAAGATCAGCCCTATACAGCCCCACACAATACCCGATAAAAGCGTACCGGCTAAAAACAGGACCGTCCAGCCTGCCTTCTTTCTTTGTGCGATCGAGGCACGGTGATATCGATAGACAAGCCACAATCTGGCTACCGTCTGTATAAGTTGCGCACCTGACCACATCAGCAGATAGGCATGTTCCACTACATTCCAGAGTCCCAGTGTCACCAGGATAGCCAGCAAAAATGCTATTCCCACCGCCGCTGGTGCCTGGGTATAAACAAGTTCTATTTGCTGATGGTCGATTTCCGACTCAAATACGCATTCGCCGGCGGCAGGAATCTGCCTGGCATCCAGGTATTTACTGGTATTTGATAGCCGTTGTTTCAATGTCATCGCCACGTGAAAAATTCTGCGCAACCGGGATTTCCCGGACACAGAGAGAACTGATACCGGTGCACTCTTAAAGATATCGGATAGCTGACGGGGAAATTGAGACGCTTTACTTATCGCGACAAAGACTATCGCCTCAACCCGCAAAGAACGGCAATAAAAAACTAATAACTATCTGTTTATGATAACTATTATCGTATCAGCGCACCTTGTGCGCAAACTGGTACCTGCCAAACGGCAGACAAGCCGGCAGTTACTTCCCTGCAGCTTCAGGGTCATCTTTCGGAAAATCAGCAAAGGTATCTTTCACACGTTGCGTCGTATACAGGTAATAAATAATAACAATGGCAATGGCCAACTGGACCCAGCCAAGCATATTGATACGGTGCGTCAGGTCCATCAGAAAAGGTACAAAAATAATAATTATGTTCAACACGGCAGTCACAATCAGCAGCGTTCTGCCAGTATGCCAGATCTTTCTTACCAGCCCGGAGGCACCAGGTTTCCTCTTTGCATAGGCAAAAACAAGCAGCAAAACCGGTATTGTTGCAAAAAAGGCGATAAAAAAACCGAAATCATTCGGATACACCAAGTCCTTCAATCCGCTCACACTGTCAGATTTAACCCCACCCCGACCCATCTGTATGGTGGACACCTTCAAAATGAAGGGCCGGAGGAAATACGCAATTATCAGCCACACAGCAAAGTCCAGCTTCAAACTCATGTATTTATCATAGTCAGAGAAAGAATAGAGTTTTGACACGATTATCCGTCCGTTTATCTACACAATCTGCCTGCATCAGCATCCCTGTACAATAAATAATCCCGCGGTATTACACAAATTCCAGGCAAAAAAAGGCGGCCGAAGCCGCCTTTTTCTCGATCCTGCAGATCCATCTATTTCACTGTCGGATCAAGCTCACCACTTTCATAACGCTGGTACATATCTTCCAGGTTGATCACCTTGATCTTTGACGCGTTGCCCGCTGCACCAAAGGCTTCATAACGTGCCTTGCAGATATCACGCATGCCATCGGTTGCCGCCCGCAGGTATTTACGCGGATCAAAATTCGAGGGATTATCACTCAGGTGCTTGCGAATGGCACCGGTAGAGGCCATACGCAGGTCTGTATCGATATTGACCTTGCGCACACCATTCTTGATACCCTCCTGGATTTCTTCGACCGGCACACCATAGGTTTCACCCATATCGCCGCCGTTCTCATTAATAATTGCCAACCAGTCCTGCGGGACAGAGGATGACCCGTGCATAACCAGGTGCGTATCCGGGATACGGGCATGAATTTCCTTGATACGGTCAATGGCCAGAATCTCGCCTGTTGGCGGGCGTGTAAACTTGTAAGCCCCGTGACTGGTACCGATGGCAATTGCCAGTGCATCACACTTGGTGTCTTCTACAAACTTCGCCGCTTCTTCCGGATCAGTCAGCAACTGGTCGTGTGACAGCACACCCTCTGCACCTGATCCGTCTTCTTCACCGGCCATGCCGGTTTCCAGCGAACCCAGACAACCAAGCTCACCCTCAACGGAAACGCCGCAGGCATGCGCCATTGCAACTGTTTTTCTGGTTACATCGACGTTGTACTCGTAGCTCATGGGTGTCTTCATGTCCGGCCCCAGGGAGCCATCCATCATGACCGAGCTGAAACCCAGCTGTATGGAACGCTGACAGACCGAGGGTGACGCGCCATGGTCCTGGTGCACACACACTGGAATATGCGGCCATTGCTCAACGGCAGCCTGGATGAGGTGACGCAGAAACGGTGCACCGGCATAGGAACGCGCACCGGCTGAAGCCTGGCAGATTACCGGGCTGTCCGTCTCCTCGGCCGCTTCCATGATCGCGTGCATCTGCTCCATGTTGTTGACGTTATAGGCTGGAACACCGTAACCATGTTCGGCTGCGTGATCCAGCAATTGGCGTAAGGATATAATGGCCATTATTTTCTCCTGAAATTTCTCTGTTTAGTCGCAAATAAAAATGTAATTTAATTAACAGGCTCTATGCGCTGTTTGCTGTATCGCCGGTAATAACATTACCGGCAGAATCTACTGCTCCATAATTTCGTGCTCACCAACACGAATAATCTTCATGGCGTTGGTGCCGCCATGCACACCCATCAAATCACCCTTGGTGATAATAATGAGATCGCCGTCACGCACCGCACCACGCCGTACCAGTTCATCAACTGCCTCGCGGTTAACCGTTGCGTGATCCGGTGTTGTGACATCGAAGCTAACGGGATAAACGCCACGATACAACGTCACTTTTCTACGCGTTTCCACATGTCTGGTCATTGCAAAAATAGGAATACCCGAGCTGATACGTGACATCCACAGGGGTGTCGCACCGGACTCGGTCAGGGCGGCAATCGCCTTCACCCCCAGGCAATT
>JASJGW010000282.1:0-3036 GCA_033791305.1 Gammaproteobacteria bacterium
CCACCAGAGCTAGAGCCAGTCAAACGCACTGCCAAGCCTGTAGGTATACAGGATGACACGAACAGTGACACCCGCCAGGTGCCGGAAGATACTGGCAGTCCGCTCTTTTGCCCACCATGAATGCATCTTGCCACGCCGTGAGAAATGCGGCTTAAACACGGTATAATCTGCGCCACCAATGAATAACATGCCTGCCTCACTCAGCACCCGGGTTCCGCCTGCCAGGCTGCTACAGAACCGGATCATTCTGCTTACCGGTGCCGCCAACGGCATTGGCCAGGCCGTGGTGAAGGCCATGGCCGCACATGGCGCGACGACTATCCTGCTGGATCGCGACGTACCAGGACTGGAACAGACCTATGACGAAATTGTCGCCGCAGGACATCCCGAACCCGCCCTCTACCCAATGGACCTGCAAGGGGCGGAACCGGACGATTACACCCGGCTGGCAACAACACTGGCAGACGAGTTCGGACACCTGGACGGGCTGGTACACAATGCGGCACAACTGGGCGCACTGGTACCCTTTGCCAATTTTGACAACGACCTCTGGTTTAAAACCCTGCAGGCCAACCTGAATGCCCCTTACCTGCTGACCATGGCCTGTCTTGGTTTATTGAATGCCAGCAAAGATGCAACCATTGTCTTTACTTCCGATGCGGCCGGGCGCAAAGGCACGGCCTACTGGGGTGCCTACGGTGTTTCCAAGGCTGGCATGGAAACATTCATGCAGACACTGGCCGAAGAACTCGAATCGAATACCCCGATACGGGTCAACAGCATCGACCCGGGGCCGGTCCACACCGCCCTGCGCCGCATTGCCTACCCGGCAGAAGACAGCAGCACGCTCAGGTCTCCCGAGGATGTCACCAGGGCCTTTCTGTACCTCACAGGTCCCGAAAGCCGGGGGATAACCGGGCAGCAATTTACCCTGGATGAAATGCTGTAACGCTTCACTGCTGTCACGTTAAGTTGCATTGAAGTGTGCAAGGATGTACTGGGTCTGCGAAGCACAGCCTGCAGATACTTTACCTGCGCTATTATTCCATAATGTCCACATGCACACCCTGTGCTTCCAGGACAGCGGCGCGTGCCGCAATAAAGCGCTGAAAATCGGGTTGCTCCAGATAGGCCCCTGATGCCACATAATCCATGGAGGACTGGATGTGAAACGCTTTCAGGTACGCCTCTGTCCTGAACACTTCCGCTCCCTGCCCGTCAAAGAAGACCAGTGACGGTGCATACTGCACGTTCAGGTCCCTGGCCCATTGTGCAATACTGGTCGTTTTCCCATCCGGTCGCTGAACCGGATGCTTCGACCACATATCCAGCAGGATCACATCAAATCGACCCAGTTGCTCCCGACTCGCCGGCCGCTTCAGGATATCCAGGTGCAGCTCGTCACAGGGCGCACACTCTTTTTGTTCAAACAGCACCAGCAGCGGGTTGCCGTTACGCTGGTCAAGCGCACTATCCGCCGACAGCCAGGCAGGATCCTGATGCAGGACACCGCTGGCCGCTGCGGGTGACACCGCCGCGAAGTATTCCCTGAATGTCGGGACGCGGCCATTATGCTTGCTGCCATAATCCAGTGCTGCATTGAACTTGTGCGGGGCGTAATAACCGTTAACCCTGAGCGTTACGCTCCCCTGCTCGTCAAGGAACAACAGTGTTGGCGTAAACATGACGCGCAGCGACTTTGCGAATTCCTTTTCGGTGGTCTCCTCGCCATCAAAGCCGGTAACCTCCCGATCCCCCCACAGGTTGATCGCAACCACGTCATAGTGTTTGCGTGTTTTGGCTGCCGTTCCCTGCAACGCGAAATTGGTATCCAGCAGTTTCCTGCAGTAGGGACAACCATCCTGGTAGAAGTACAGCAACACACGCTTGCCGGCACTTGCCGCCTCACCGAGGTCTTCGCGGATATCAAGAAAAGAACTGGCAAACCAGTCCGGTTTCTCAACATAGCCGGGATTTACCAGCCCGGAATCCAGTGAAGCAGCCGGTGCTTCTGCGGGGATTACCGGTGACATAAACATCACCATAAAAGCGACCAGTATGAGCGTTGCCGGTAAAGTATTCGGATGCCTGCACATAGGCCCTATTATATACCGGAAAGCATACAAGCAGCACGACAGCAGGCACCTTTGGCAGGATGCGCTTCGCAAGTTTGGCATTCTACGCCATGCCGGTGGGACAACATGTGCGTAACTGACAATCACCACAGCGGGGGTGCGCCCGGCAAACCATCTTGGCATGACGCACGATGAGCGCATGGAATTCATTGTACAGCTCGACATCCGGACCGAGATCATCTTCAACGGCCAACCGTAACTCTTCGTACGCCTCATCCCCGGCAATCGTTCCCAATCTCGAAAACAGGCGGCGCGTATAAGCATCAATGACGAACACCGGCCTGTCAAAGGCATAAAGCAATATGTCGTCAGCCGTCTCGGGGCCGACCCCGTTGACCGACAACAGGGCATCACGCAACACATGCGTGTCAACTTGTGACAGCGCAGTGAAACCACCCGCTTCAACATACCAGCGACAGAAGTTTTTCAGTCGCTCTGCTTTTATATTGAAGTATCCGGATGGTCGCAACCAGTTCGCAAGATGGTCCTTGCGTGTCGCGATAATACTGGTGGCTGACAGCCTGTCGTGCCGGACCAGATTGGCAAGCGCCTTCTCGACATTGCTCCAGGCAGTGTTCTGGGTCAGAACTGCGCCGACCATGATTTCAAAGGGGGTATCGCCTGGCCACCAGTGTTGTGGACCGTAGGCTGTGAAGAGCACGTTGAACACCGCTGTCAATGATTTGCGGGCCGGCTTCACAATCAGAGAAAGGGCTTATCCAGCTTACATCCGGAAAGAATAATTCTCGCCAAGACGCAAAGCTATAACTTATTTAATATCAAAGGCATACTAAAATTATTTCTTGGCGCCTTTGCGCCTTTGCGAGAGAAATTACAGCGCTTATGGATGGAAACTAACTATGCCGTGACTATCTCACCGTCGCAGATATTTAACACCCTG
>JASJGW010000283.1:0-4568 GCA_033791305.1 Gammaproteobacteria bacterium
CACCACCACCGCTGCCACCGCCACAGGCAGTAAGCATCAGCGCCATGATTCCTGTAAAAAACAGCATGACTTGTCTACCCACTGCAAAGGGTATAACGCCGGAATCTTCGTAATCTTTTGATTTATAAAACATAACTGTAGCCTCTAAACTTTTCCCTGTAAGTATCATCAATCAATCCAGCCAGTATATCTACTGTACGGAGGTCGCAGGTTATTCATGGATGATGGCTCTGATGCAAAGTCTGCCACACGTTGTGACTGGCACGCCCCGGTTCTATCATGAAGATTGCATCCTTAATCTAGTATCGAGATAAATTGTAAAACGAGCAGCGCTCTGCAGACATGTCTGAACGCGCCAGATTAGTGTCAATCAGTCCCTTCGATCGAAGACAGGTGAGCAAATTGTCTGAAAAGTCCGCATGATCCTCAGGTAATCTATCATAATGGTTACGGTTTGGCAGAAGAAATAATTATAGTAAACGCGCCTGCTCTCTGGCATTACCGGTATAGCTGGCGGGTGTCAGGTCTTCAAGGGCCTGCTTGACGGTATCCGGCAGGTCCAGTGACTGGATAAATGCCTGCAAGGTCTCCCGGCTCACATCCTGATCGCGAGTCAGATCCTTGAGTTTTTCATAAGGTTTCTCGATGCCGTAGCGACGCATGACCGTTTGCAGGGCTTCGGCGAGAACCTCCCAGCTGCTATTGAGATCCCCTGCTGTGCGCACTTCGTTGAGCTGCAATTTACTGATGCCTTTCAGGCAGGATTCACAGGCAATCACACAATGCGCGACAGCGACACCGGTGTTTCGCAGGACGGTTGAATCACTGAGATCGCGTTGCCAGCGGGAGATCGGTAATTTTGCACCGAAATGGGAGAACAGGGCATTGGCGATACCCAGGTTACCCTCCGCGTTTTCAAAATCGATCGGGTTGACCTTATGCGGCATGGTGGATGAACCCACTTCACCGGCAATGGTTTTTTGTTTGAAGTAACCCAGCGAGATATAACCCCAGACATCACGACAGTAGTCGATGAGTACCGTGTTATAACGCGCCAGCGCATCAAACTGTTCGGCCATGTAATCATGCGGTTCTATCTGGGTAGTATAGGGGTTCATTTCCAGCCCCAGGTCACTGATAAACTGTTTCGAGAAGGCCGGCCAGTCTACGTCGGGGTAGGCCACCAGGTGTGCATTGTAATTGCCGACGGCACCATTGATTTTTCCCAGCATCGGAATAGCGGCATACTGTTTGCGCTGGCGCTGCAAGCGGGCAGAAACATTCGCCATTTCCTTGCCGACGGTTGTTGGTGAAGCGGTCTGGCCGTGGGTGCGTGACAGCATTGGCTGGTCTGCATAACGCTGTGCAAGTTCATTGATGGCCCTGATGACATCATCAAGCAGTGGCAGCAGGGCCTGGTTACGGGCTTCGCGCAGCATCAAGGCATATGCCAGGTTGTTAATATCTTCCGAGGTGCAGGCAAAGTGAATAAATTCACTGATGGCCTCCAGTTCAGCATTTCCGGCTATCTTTTCCTTAAGGAAATATTCAACTGCCTTGACATCATGGTTGGTTGTACGCTCGATATTCTTGACACGCTGCGCATCCTGTTCACTGAATTTTTCAATGATGTCGTTGAGCAAACGGTCGGCATGGGTGCTGAGTAACGGGACCTCACCAATACTCGCGTGCGAGGCAAGCGCCTGTAGCCACCTCACCTCCACAACCACGCGGTGGCGAATCAGGCCATACTCACTGAAGATTGTACGCAGTGCGTCAGTTTTCGAGCCATAGCGGCCGTCAACCGGGGAAATAGCTGTGAGCTGTGACAGGTCCATGTAATCCTCTTGGTCAGGTTCAGGGGCAGGGCCCGGGAACGGATCCCGGCACCTATGGATTATTCATCCGCCAGTTGGACTTCGTTCCCCGGTCCAACCTGCATCAGGCAGCCAGCTGCCTGAGCACGTAATGCAGGATACCGCCATGACAGTAGTATTCAAACTCCTGGGGGGTATCTATGCGCACTCTGGCTTCAAAAACTGTTCCTGTACCATCCGCAGACGTGGCTGTTACCGTGGTCAGTTCTGATTTCCCATCCTGCAGTCCGGCAATTTCAAAGCTTTCCATTCCGGTCAGGCCAAGGCTGCTTGCGTTCTCGCCGTCCTTGTACTGTAACGGAAGAATGCCCATGCCGATGAGGTTGGAGCGGTGAATACGTTCATAGCTCTCCGCAATCACGGCGCGCACACCCAGCAAGCGCGGTCCCTTTGCCGCCCAGTCCCGGGACGAACCGGAACCATACTCCTTGCCAGCCAGGACAATTAACGGCACCTTCTCGTCTGCGTATTTCTGCGATGCATCAAAAATACTCATTTGCTCGCCGCTGGGCTGATGCACGGTAATGCCTCCTTCCGTACCGGGTGCCAGCTGGTTACGCAGGCGAATATTTCCGAATGTCCCGCGCATCATGACTTCATGGTTGCCCCGGCGTGATCCCAGAGAGTTGAAGTCTCCTGGCGCAACGCCGTGTTTGCTGAGGTATTCACCCGCGGGGCTGTTGGCCTTGATGGCGCCGGCAGGCGAGATGTGGTCGGTGGTCACAGAGTCACCCAGCAAGGCCAGCACCCGGGCAGCCTTGATGTCTCCCGGCTTGTCCGGTTGCAGGGTGATACCTTTGAAATAGGGTGGCTGGCGAATATAGGTAGAATCATCCTGCCATTCGTATAGTTTGTCTTCCGATGATACCAGTACATTCCAGCGTGTTTCACCGGCAAATACGTCCTCGTAGGTCTTGCGATACTCTTCTTCATTGACGCTGTTGCCAATGACAGTCCGTATTTCGTCCTGCTCCGGCCAGATATCTTTCAGATATACCGGATTACCATTCGGTTCGGTCCCCAGCGGTTCTGTCTGCAAGTCGATATCCATGCGACCGGCCAGGGCATAGGCGACCACCAGCGGCGGTGAGGCGAGGTAGTTCATGCGTACTTCTGCATGCACGCGCCCCTCGAAATTGCGATTTCCCGACAGTACCGAACAGACGGTCAGGTCGCCTTCATGAATGGCTTGTGATACCGGCTCGGGCAGCGGGCCGGAATTACCAATACAGGTGGTACAGCCATAACCCACCGTGTGGAACCCGAGCCTCTGCAGCGGGTCTGTGAGTCCTGCCTGTTCAAGGTAGGCAGTCACCACCCGGGAACCGGGCGCAAGTGATGTTTTAACCCAGGGCTTGACCTTCAGCCCCAGTGAGACTGCCTTTTTGGCGACCAGTCCCGCCCCCACCATTACAGACGGATTGGAGGTGTTGGTGCAGGATGTAATGGCGGCAATCACCACTGAGCCATCACTCAATTCCACTGACTGGTCATTGACGACTGTCTTTACAGGATGGCTGGTGATATTGCCTTCGCGCTTAATGGTATCCAGTGATTCCAGGAAACGTGGCTTGATTTCCGTGAGTGCAACACGGTCCTGGGGACGCTTGGGTCCCGCAAGACTGGGGACAACATCCGATAGATCAAGCTCAAGGGTGCTGGAATAGGTTGCTTCTGCCGTGCCGGCATCACGAAACATAAGCTGTTCCCGGGCATAGGCCTCGGTCAGTGCAATCCGTGAGTCACTGCGACCGGTGAGCCTGAGGTAGGCAAGTGTCTCTTCGTCGACCGGAAAGAAACCACAGGTCGCACCATATTCTGGCGCCATGTTGGCAAGAGTAGCCCGATCCGCCAGCGACAGATGATTCAGTCCTTCACCATAAAATTCCACAAACTTGCCGACAACCCCTTTCTTGCGCAGCACTTCCACAACCATCAGCACCAGGTCGGTGGCCGTTGCACCTTCAGGAAGCTTGCCATGCAATTTGAAGCCGACTACCTGGGGTATCAACATGGAGATTGGCTGACCCAGCATGGCTGCTTCTGCTTCGATGCCACCGACACCCCAGCCAAGCACACCCAGACCATTAATCATGGTGGTGTGTGAATCTGTTCCTACCAGAGTGTCCGGATAGGCTTGTACAACATTATCTTTTTCAGCTTCAAAAACCACGCGCGCAAGATGCTCAAGGTTTACCTGGTGCACAATGCCGGTATCCGGCGGGACCACCTGGAAGTTTGAAAAAGCCTTCTGGCCCCATTTAAGAAAACTGTATCGCTCCTGATTGCGCTGGTATTCAAGTTCACTGTTCAGATCCATCGCCGCAGCTGAACCAAAACTGTCGACCTGAACTGAATGGTCAATCACCAGTTCGGCAGATTGCAGCGGATTGATTCTGTCCGGGTCGCCACCGAGGTCTTTCATGGCATCGCGCATGGCGGCGAGATCGACGATCGCCGGAACGCCGGTAAAATCCTGCATCAGTACACGCGCCGGGCGGAAGGCAATTTCACAATCCGGTTGCGCCTGCGAATCCCAGTTTATCAGCGCATCGATATCGCTCCTGGTGACGGTTTTATCGTCTTCGTAGCGCAGCAGATTTTCAAGCAGGATTTTGAGCGTATACGGCAGATGAGAAATATCATGCGTTTCACCCAGCTTGCGCAGGCTGAATATTTCAAATGAGTTTT
>JASJGW010000284.1:0-5842 GCA_033791305.1 Gammaproteobacteria bacterium
CCACCCAGTCGAGCAACGGTGTCTGAATGGCGTACGCACTCACTGATTCGACGTCCGGCTTCCTGCAGCAGAAGGTCGCCAGTGTCATGCCCCAGGGTGTCATTTACTTCCTTGAAGTGATCCAGGTCTATAAGGAGCAAAGCCAGTGGACGCTTGTCACGGTCTGCCTTGAGCATTTCCTGAGCCAGTCGGTCATGGAACATGTTGCGATTGGGTAAGCCGGTAAGCGAGTCGAAATTTGCCTGCTTCCAGATCATATCTTCCGATATTTTTCTTTCGGTTATATCATCGACCAGTGAGGCCACGCCTATTACCTTTCCATCCTGGTCTACTAATGGCGTGTTGTACCATTCACACAGTATTATCCGCCCGTCTTTTGTGATGTTTTCGTTACGGCTTCGAGTACCCCCCTCGTTCTTTAAGAGCTCAGTCCATACTGCATCGACTTTTTCCCAGGCGCTTTCCGGGAGCATTGTATCGGCAGGACGTCGGCCTAACATCTCTTCTTTTGTAAAGCCGAACATACGTTCTGCCGCCTGGTTCCAATCTGTCACCTCAAAGTTTTTGCTCCATTCTATTACGGCCAGTGGTGTATGCTCGCGATGCGATAACAGCCGCTGGTGTGAAAGACGCAACACCTCCTCAGCAGCCTTGAGTTCTTCTTCTGTTGCAATTCTCAGGTTTATTTCCCTGGACAATCTGCGATTCCAGAAGGCGAATATACCCAGCAGGATAATGGCAATAGCCAGCACCTGGAAAACAAGCGTATAGTCGGTTTTTTGTGCGAATTTATCCTTGATCCATCGATCCAGTATGGTTTGTTGTTGTTTGGCGGTGATTGTCTTTATTGCCTTGTTCAATATTGAGAGAAGTTGAGGAAGGTTCTTTTGAACCCCCAGTGCTAACTTGGTATCAAATTCTGTTTTACCGGTAATCTTGACATTGTTCAGTCCAAGTTCCGCGATGGTATAGCTGCATAGTGCAAGGGTACAAAGGAGCGCGTCTATTGCTCCCGTTGATACAGAGAATAAGCCATCCTGGATATCATCTACCGTGATAAATTGTATGTTCGGATATTTTCTGCGAATTTTTGAGGCATACCCATAATCTTTTATTAATGCAATTTTTCTATCATTTATGTTTGTTATGCTTTCAACATAGTTTTCCGTGCTACGCATGGCAATAACGATAGGGTTGGAAATATATGGAATCGTAAAATCAAGGTGTGACTTCAGGTCTGAATCATCCGTTTCGGAAAGAATATCAACTAATCCCTGTTTTGCTTTCTCGGTTGACTCGGTCCACGTTTTACTCGGACTCATCTTAAACGTTAACCCGGACATACTGGCAATCAGGTCAAGATGCTCGGAAACAATGCCTATATAGTTACCCTGGCTGTCAAAAGCCTCGTAAGGCAGCCAATTGGGATCTCCTGTGAATATTGCTGTCGGGTTTTCTTCCAGCCATTTACGTTCATCTTCAGTCAGTTCCAACTCTGACGAAGGTGGTGTTGCCATGGCTGTGGCTGGCAGTAAAAGCAATAAAAACAGTGATAATAGTCTGATGTTTATCATTGTGAAGGCACCACCGGCCAAAGCCGGTGACTTCCGGTTGCAGTTAAAAGTGGGATTGACCGACCATGCGGCCGATTTTCAGCACTACACATGGGTAGTTTTATTGACCGGTTTCGGTGGTTTCTGATATTTAACGTCACTTTTTCTATCTCTCTCGTTCCGGGCAGTGGTGCTACACATGGACCGGCACACATCAGGATTATCGGGTGTCTGAACGGCCATGGCTACCCGTGCTTTCTGGTCTTGGCATTCAGTACCGAACTTACCGTATCACAGTGAGCCTCCAGCAAGGCCGCAAGGTTTCACCACCCTTGTGTATCCGCCGGTAAGTATATAATAACAATAAGATACAAGATATAGTTAAAGTTATGAATAAGGCGGTCCGGAGTTCAATAAGCCGCGCAGCGGCGCAGAGCGCCGCTGCAGGTGACGGCCCCGATGGGGTGAGGGCATGGGTGTGAATCATCTCTCGGGCGCGCTATAAATCCTAAAAGGCTTAATCAAACGACGTTCACTTTTCCGGACACCTTGGTTATGTGCGTAGTAAGGAGTTCCCAAAGCCTGTTGCCGGATGATGCCAGTCTGTATGCTTTACGCTATGCGGCATATCTGGTTCATTTGCTTGTTTGTCCTGGGTGCGCAGACGGATGCCTCGCAGGCGCTGGTGCTTCCCGCCTACAGTGAGGGCTATGATCCGGCGCGCGATCCTTTTGCCGATGGCAGGGCGGCGCTACAGTTGGCGAAGGACACACGGCGTAAGGTGTTAATCGAGATCGGTGGAGACTGGTGCAGCTGGTGCCATGTGCTGGATGGGTTTCTGAGCGCGCATCCCGAGCTGCGAATCCGGCTGCATCAGACTTTTGTGCTGCTGAAAGTGAATGTTGACGAGGCGAATGGTAATAGCGAATTCCTTTCGGTATTTCCCCGGCCACAGGGTTACCCGCATATGTATATAACCGACACTGACGGTACTATCCTTTTTTTCCCAGGATACTGCGGAGTTTTTACAGGGTGGCAAGTATTCGGCGCAGCACTTCCGGGTATTTCTCGATCGCTGGAGTCTAACGTATGAATGACCGCAGAGATGGCATCAACCGGCGGGAGTTTCTGAACCGGCTTACCTTGTTGGGTTCGCTGTTGGCCTGTTATCCGACGGCAATCCTGGCGCAGTCACGTTCCGAAGCGCAGGCGCACCAGTCACCTGGCTGGCTCAAAAAGGATCCCTGGAAAACCCTGTCTGAAGTCCAGGAGCATCTGTTTCCCGCAGCCGCAGATACGCCTGGTGCCAGTGATATTCATGCCATTGTATACCTGCACAATACCATAGAAAATCCAGCCGCCGATGGTGACGACAAGGAGTTCCTGTTTAACGGCGTGGGCTGGTTGAACGATCTTGCCCGGGGAAAAACCGTGCTGCCCTTCGATGCCCTTGATGAGCAGCAAAAGGAATCCTTGTTGCGGCAGATCGAGCAGAGTCGGGCCGGGCGGAACTGGCTGTCCCTGTTACTGACGTATGTGCTGGAGGCGCTGCTGGCAGACCCCGTTTACGGTGGTAATCCGGATGGTATTGGCTGGAAGTGGCTGGAACATCAGCCGGGTTACCCGCGGCCTCCCGCAGACAAGTCCTGGTACAAACTGGCGACGCCGGTGCGCTATCAGCGCAAGGCCTAGCCTGTGAGCCAGGATTTCGATATTTGTGTGATTGGCAGTGGTGCGGGTGGTAGTCCGGTTGCACTGACACTGGCGGAAGCGGGTTACTCGGTGGTGGTGCTGGAAAAAGGCCCGTGGCTGAAAGAGGATGATTTCTACAAGGATGAACTGGCCTGCTGCAGACGCAGTGTCTATACACCGGAGCTGGCCGATGAGCAGCACGTTATCGAGGATCTCGATAGCGAGGGTGACTGGGTAGGCGAGGCAACGTCGGATTCCGGCTGGGACTTCTGGAACGGTAATTGTGTAGGCGGTTCCTCCAATTTTATGAGCGGATTCTTCTACCGGCTGAAACCCGGGGATTTTCGTCTGCTGTCGGAATTCGGCCCGATTGAAGGTGCAAATGTTGCGGACTGGCCGATCAGCTATGATGATCTGGAGCCTTACTATACCCGGGTGGAAACGGAAGTAGGTATTTCCGGGGCCTATGTCGACCACCCGCAGGCGGAACCGCGTTCCACACCGGATTACCCGTACCCGCCGACGCAAGAGCATCCCATAGCCAGGCGCATAGACACGACATGCCGGGAACTCGCGTATCATCCCTTGCCTACACCACGCGCCATTCTGTCCGAAGCAAGGGATAAACGCCGTAGCTGTGAGTATTCCGGCTACTGCGGCAGCTATGGCTGCTCCTCCGGTGCCAAGGGCAGTGCGCGGGCGGCATTGCTGGACCGGGCGGTGGGCACGGGCCGCTGTGAAATCCGGCCGCATGCCAAGGTCTACAGGCTGACCAGTGATGCCAAGGGGAAAGTTGTAGCCGCGGAATACTTTGATACGAACAACAAGCAACAAAAGGTTGCTGCGAAGATCTTCGTGGTTGCCTGCCAGTCTATTGAAACCAGCCGCCTGCTGTTGAGTTCTACCGGCCCGAAGCACCCCAATGGCATGGCCAATCGTTACGGGCAGGTCGGCAGGAACCTGCTGTTTTCCGCCGGTGGATCGGGCACCGGTGATTTTGTGTATGCCGGTATGAACGACCGGGACGCCGTAGCGTTGAAGACCCGTGGCCCGTTCGTTAATCGTGGTTTGCAGGACTGGTATACCATCGATGACAAGGCTTTCGGTGGACGTGCCAAGGGCGGCACTTTGGAATTCCTGTTGCGACATCCCAATCCCGTCGGCAAGGCCATGTCGGCCAAACGCGATGACAATGACCGGCTGGTGTGGGGGCGTCCTTTACAAAAACAGCTGCAATCCCTGTTTACTGAGGCACAGTACCTGCGTTACGAAATCTTTTGTGACTGGCTGCCCACGGATAATTGTTTTGTCAGTCTGGATAGCAACATTCGTGACAAGTGGCAGACACCGGTTGCCAGGGTTCGTATCGGTTATCATCAACATGACCTGAAAGTCGGACGGTATATCAACGAACGTGCCATCACGGTGCTGGGGAAAATGGGTGCCCGGAATATTCGCTCCAATGTGAGTGGTTCACCCCCCCAGAATCTGGTTGCCGGTGGCTGCCGCTTCGGTAAAGACCCTGAAACATCGGTGCTGGATGGTGACTGTCGTGCCCATGATGTTGAAAATCTCTTTGTTACCGATGGCAGTTTTATGCCTACCGGTGGCAGTGTGCCGTATACTTGGACGATCTATGCCAACGCCTTCCGGGTGGCCGATATTATTAAAGGGTAGGGGGCTCAAGCCCTTTCGACTGGAAGGCCGACGGTGCTGCACCACTTCGTGCCGTGATTTAACAATGTGATAATCCTGATTTATTGACGGAGAGGAGAGCTCATGATGCTGGTGCGTATTTTTTCGATATTATTGCTTGTCTCATTGCTATCTGCCCAGGGTGTGTACGCAGCAGAGGTGAAATTGCAACACGAGAACCTGACCCTGAATGCCAATCTGGAGAAGGCTGAAGGTTGGCCGGCAGGTCTGACAGTTCTGATCACCCATGGCACTCTCTATCACAACAAAAGCGAGCTCAATACCGCCTTGCAGGAACTGTTTCTGGAAAACGGCGTAAGTTCACTGGCTATCAATCTGGGCCTGGGGCTGAATGACCGTCATGGCCCCTACGATTGCGCCACACCGCATACCCACAAACATGAAGATGCCGTGAGCGAGATCGGTGGCTGGGTGGGCTGGCTAAAAAAGCAGGGGGTTAAACAGCTAGCGCTGCTGGGACACTCTCGCGGGGGCAATCAGACTGCCTGGTTTGCGGCCGAGCATGATGACCCGGTTATCAAGTATGTGATTCTGGTTGCGCCCCAAACCTGGAGCCCGGAATCTGCTGCCCGGGACTATGAAAAAAACCATGGCAAACCCCTCGCGCCAGTATTGAACAAAGCGTCAGCCCTGGCGGCCGCAGATCAGTCAAACACCGTGATGGAACACATGGACTTCATCTACTGCAAGGATACGACGGTCAGTGCGGCAGCGGTGGTCTCCTATTACGCCCCTGATCCCCGAAAAGATACACCCTATCTGTTGCCGAAGATAAAAAAACCGCTACTGGTATTTGTAGGTACCGAAGATCAACTTTTCAAGGGACTTGACGAGAAACTGGTTCCACTGGCAGCAGCAGGTACTATTGAATTGGAGGTGAT
>JASJGW010000285.1:0-10724 GCA_033791305.1 Gammaproteobacteria bacterium
GGCGTCTGGCACGGCTGGCCAATGCCCCCTTCATCAAGGTCGAAGCCACCAAGTTCACCGAGGTTGGCTATGTGGGCCGTGACGTGGAATCCATCGTGCGAGATCTGGCAGATGCCGCCATCAAACTGGCGCGCGAGACCGCCATGACCAAGGTCAGCCACCGTGCAGAAGATGCTGCCGAAGAACGCATTCTGGATGCACTGTTACCCGCACCAAAAAGTATGGCCCCGGATGATGACAGCGGTACCGGCTCCGAAACCCGCCAGAAATTCCGCAAGCGCCTGCGTGAAGGCACTCTGGATGACAAGGAAATCGAGGTAGAGGTATCGGCAACCCCCATCGGGGTTGAAATCATGGCCCCCCCCGGCATGGAAGAGATGACCAGCCAGTTGCAGGGCATGTTCCAGAACATGGGTGGCAACCGCACCAAGACACGCAAGTTGCGCATCAAGGATGCACGCAAGCTATTATGCGATGAAGAGGCCGCCCGAATGATCAACGAGGAAGATATCAAGCAAATAGCCCTGGAAAATGTCGAACAAAACGGCATTGTATTTCTTGATGAAATCGACAAGGTCACCCGACGTGGCGAATCCAGCGGCCCCGACGTGTCACGAGAAGGCGTACAGCGCGACCTGCTGCCACTGGTTGAGGGCAGCACGGTCTCAACCAAGCATGGCATGGTAAAAACCGACCATATCCTGTTTATCGCCTCTGGTGCCTTTCATCTGTCGAAGCCATCGGACCTGATCCCGGAGTTGCAGGGACGTCTGCCGATCCGCGTGGAACTTGATGACCTGGGCGCCAGTGAATTCATACGTATCCTTACAGAGCCTGACGCATCCCTGACAGAGCAGTACAGCGCGCTAATGGGGACTGAAAACGTTACCCTCGATTTTGCTACCGACGGCATCGAACATATCGCCGAAATAGCCAGCCAGATTAACGAACGCACCGAGAATATTGGCGCACGCCGGCTGCATACGGTCCTGGAGCGCTTGCTGGAGAACATTTCATTTGAGGCAACCGACCGTTCCGGCAGCACCCTGGTCATTGACGCTGCCTATGTCGATGAACACCTGGGGGCACTGGTGAAGGATGAAGACCTGAGTCGGTATATACTTTGACCGCAGTCTATAGCAATCTCCCGCAGGGACAACCGCGCACGGTACCTGCGGACAACCGCAACTGAACAACCCGGCTTCGCTGCATGGCGTCCGGGCCACCACCAACAAACGAGCAAACTATGTCAGACTCACCCAAACCCACGGAACTGAACCTGCACCAGAAATCGCGCATACTGGAAATCTCCTATGCCGATGGCGAACGTTATGAACTCAGTTATGAATTTCTCCGCGTGCATTCACCCTCTGCGGAAGTACAGGGCCACGGACCTGGCCAGGGTGTACTGCAAGTGGGCAAGGAAAACGTCATGATTACCCACATCGAACCGGTCGGCAGTTATGCTATCCAGCCTGCCTTTGATGACGGCCATGACACCGGTATCTATTCCTGGGACACACTCTACGATCTGGGCAAAAACAAGGAGCAGTACTGGCAGGAATACCTGCAAAAGCTGGCGGTTGCCGGACACCAACGCAAGAGTGACAGCTAGCTGGCAGCTGTCCTGAGCAGGGAAAACTACAGAGCCAGAGTCATGCCGGACAAAACCACACATTTCGGTTTCAGTAACGTGCCCGTCGGGGAAAAAGCACGACGCGTGCGCGATGTGTTCGATTCCGTTTCTGACAACTATGACCTGATGAACGACATGATGTCGTTCGGTGTCCACCGCCTGTGGAAACGTTTTGCCATCAGCATGGCAGGGCTACAGCCCGGCCAGCAGGTTCTGGACCTGGCTGGCGGTACCGGCGACCTGACCCGCCTGATGTCCCCCAGGGTCGGTCGTGATGGTCATATTATCCTCTCCGATATTAACGCGGCCATGCTGGCCAATGGCCGTGAACGGCTGCTGGACAGCGGCATCCAGGGCAACGTTACTTTCGCACAGGCCAACGCCGAACAGCTCCCCTTCCCGGATAACAGCTTTGAACTGGTCACCATGGCCTTCGGATTGCGTAATGTGACCGACAAACAGCGTGCCCTGCATGCCATCTATCACACCATCAAGCCGGGCGGACGACTGCTGGTGCTGGAATTCTCACGGCCCGTGGCCGCACTGAAACCGGCCTATGATTTCTATTCATTCAACATCCTGCCCAGACTCGGACGCCTGATTGCAAAAGACGAGGACAGCTATCGTTACCTCGCCGAATCCATCCGCATGCACCCGGACCAGCAGACATTGAAAGGGATGCTCGAACAGGCCGGTTTTGAACGCTGTGATGTCCACAACCTGGCGGGCGGTATCGTGGCCATACATCGCGGGTATAAATTTTGATTCCCGGCAACAGGCAATTAGCCGGACCCCGTCTTTCTGCCGAACTGCCGGGAGACACCTGATGCAGCTGCCTGCAGGGGTCATATCCGGACTTGAGTCGGCTATCAACCGCTACCTGCGGCTGGACCCGGATACTGACGCTCGCATGGCAACATTGTCCGGGCACTGCATCGGAATCGACCTGCACGGTCTGGATCTGCAACTGTTCGTCTACCCTGGTACACAGGGTATCCAGCTCAAGGACCACAGCGACAGGGAACCTGACACGATGCTGCATGGCTCGCCCCTGGGTATGGCCCGCCTTGGTCTGGGTAACAGCACGGAAAAAACCCTGTTTTCAGGCGCCGTCCGTATCGCTGGCGATGTCGAAACCGGGCAGGCCTTCAAGGCCGTCCTGGACGACATGGATATCGACTGGGAAGAACAGTTATCAAAACTCACCGGTGATATCATTGCGCATCAACTGAGCAATACGGCAAGGCATGCCGGCAGGGCACTCCGGCACAGCCAGCGCGCGCTGGAAAAAGATATCGGCGAATACCTGCAGGAAGAACTGCGAGTGCTGCCATCACGCATAGAAACTGAAAACTTCAGCGCCGCTGTCACCCGTATCAGCATTGACACTGACCGGCTCGCAGCACACATTAAACGCCTGCAAGGCTCGATCAGCAGCGTGGTGAACAACTGACATGATCCGGCCGGCACAGATTATCCGCCTGGTAAATATCAACTTTGTGCTGGCGCGCCATGGTCTGGACGAGATCATTCTTGCTACCCACCTGTTCAGGCCCTTCCGTTTTCTGTACTACCTGGCCCCCTGGAACTGGATACCCCGAGAACGCGGACCACGCGGCGTACGGATTCGCCGTGCACTGGAAGACCTGGGGCCCATCTACGTAAAGTTTGGACAGATAATGTCGACCCGTCGGGACCTGCTGCCGGATGATATTGCGCAGGAGCTGGCACACCTGCAGGACGATGTACCACCCTTTCCCGGCAGTCAGGCACGCACGGCCATCGAGGCTGCGCAGGGTGTGCCTATTGAAGAAATCTTCCTGCATTTTGATGAAACACCGCTGGCATCCGCCTCGATTGCACAGGTACATACTGCACAGCTCAAGGACGGAACAGATGTTGTCATAAAGGTGCTAAGGCCCAATATCCGCCAGCTCATAACCCGCGACGTGAATCTGCTGTACACCATCGCCAGCCTTGCGGAGCGCTACTGGAAAGACGGGCGTCGCCTGCGACCCCGCGAGGTAATCACCGAATTTGAAAAGATCCTCTATGACGAGCTTGATCTGTTGCGCGAGGCAGCCAATGCCTCACAGCTAAAACGCAACTTCAGCAGCACTGACGTGCTGTATGTCCCGGAAGTGTATTGGCCATATTGCCGCCCGGAAGTCATGGTAATGGAACGCATTCGAGGCATACAGATCAGTGATATCGACACCTTGCGCGCGAATAATATCGACCTTAAAACCCTGTCTGAGCGCGGTGTGGAAATATTCTTTACCCAGGTATTCCGGCATAATTTTTTCCATGCTGACATGCACCCCGGCAATCTGTTTGTCGGTACCGATGGCCGTTATATGGCCGTTGACTTCGGGATCATGGGAACACTGAATCCCGTTGACCAACGCTATCTGGCTGAGAATTTCCTGGCCTTTTTCAATCGTGATTACCGGCGTGTTGCTGAACTGCATGTAGAGTCCGAGTGGGTGCCGGAAGGCACACGCGTGGATGAATTTGAAGCTGCCATCCGCACTGTTTGTGAACCCATCTTTGAGAAACCGCTAAACGAAATTTCGTTTGGCAATGTGCTGTTACGCCTGTTTCAGACCGCACGCCGCTTCAACATGGAAGTTCAACCACAGCTGGTCCTGCTGCAAAAAACCCTGCTCAATATAGAAGGCCTGGGGCGACAGCTATACCCCGAGCTGGACCTCTGGAAAACTGCCAAGCCGTTTCTGGAACGCACCATGAGTGAACAAATGGGTGCGCGTTCCCTGCTGCGCAATATAAAGGACAGCATTCCGGCATGGAGTGATGCCCTGCCGGCCATGCCGGTGCTTGCACATCGCTTTCTGGAACAGGCAAGCAACGGGAAACTGCAGGTAGAATGGACATCGAAAGAACTGCAGCGCCTGCGCCATGAAATGCGCCATGCCAACCGTCGCAACATCTCCGCTATCATCGGCACCGGGCTCGTGCTGGCTGCCGCCATTATTTACGGGCTGGATGGCTATGCGCCAACCGTGGTCATGGGCGCCCCCCTGCTTACCTGGATAAGTGGTTGCCTGGGCGTGTTTATACTGCTATTCAACTGGCTGGACGACTACGACGGTTCCTGAGCAAACGATCAACCCCGAACATTTGCGATAAAGACTGGCAGGGCCGAAACCCAGTGATGCATCTACAGACAGACCGTCTTCAGCTCACGCACGCTGCAAGCCGTCTTCGACCTCATCCCGCTTGCGTCTGCCGACCAGTGTTTCAATTAAAGCCAGTGCAAAGTCCATTGCAGTCCCCGGCCCACGTGAAGTAATCACTTTGTCATCCATCACCACCGGCGCCTCCTGATAATCAATGCCCGGTATCGCATCTACATCCAGCGCGCCGGGGAAGCTGGTAGCACGCTTGCCATCGAGCAGGCCGGCATGTGCCAGCACCCGGGGAGCCGCACAAATAGCTGCCGTATACCTGTCAGCCGCCGCCATTTTTTTCAGTAAATCGATCACTCGTGGATCATCTCTCAAGTGGTCGGCACCGGGCAGACCTCCCGGCAATACGATCATGTCGAACTCACGCTGCAAGACTGCATCCAGACTCATATCCGGTACCAGCATCACGCCACGGGAAGCGCGTACCGGCTGTGCATCAAGGCCGGCGGTAATTACTTCTATACCGGCGCGGCGCAACAAATCAATCACGGTAACCGCTTCCAGTTCCTCACAGCCTTGCGCTAGCGGGACAAGGACGCTTGCCATGATGATTTCCCCTGTTGCTGTAACTCGATCAAACGTGACACCGGCAGTAATCGTACACCCTGCGGCCCCAGCCTGCCAAGTTCCTCGGCGAGGACAGCCACGGTCCCGGGGTAAGGATGACCGATACCCAGTGCCGTACCATCACGTTTTGCAATGGCGATCAGTTTTTGAAGTTGCGCTCGCACAGCTGGCCGCGTCTGCACATTATCCAGAAAGACATTACGTGCCGTATTCGGAACGCCGTACTCCAGTGCAAGCTGTTCGGCAACCGTCGCGCTGGTTGTCCGGCTATCTACAAAGAACAGGTCACCACGCCTGACTATCGCTTCCATTAACCACGCCATGGTACCGGGATGCCGTGTCAGCAGACTCCCCATATGGTTGTTCAATCCGCTGATATGGGGAACGGCCGCCAGATCATGTGCCAGTGTTGCCCTGAACCGCGGCTTGGTCATATCCAGTGTCAACACCCCCTTTCCAAGCATTGCAGGTGCATCTTCAACCGCCTGCATAGGCAGGTGCAACATCACTTCCTTGTGCTGCGCATGCGCCTTTCTGGCAAGGGAATCCGTGTACCTGCCGTAAGGCAGAAAAGCGCAGGCGACCGGTCCTGGCAAGTTAACGATACGCTTGCCCAGCTCTCGCCTGGTGCCCAGATCATCAATAATAAGCGCTATTGCCGGCAGCGTATCCCCGGGGGGGGCACGAACCGGATCTGCTGCAACACCTGCGACACCGAGACCTCCCAACCACAGGACCAGCACAAACTGCCAGATGACCATGATGGATGGCATCAAAGTCGATTGGGACTACTGCATGCGATCCTGAAGAATTACAAGACCTTTCAACAGATTAAGCGCTTCGTACAACATATAGTCATCCGCGGCCAGTGATTTGCTGTCGTCGTCCTCATCACCATGCGAAGACTTGCCCTTTTTCCCGCCATTGCCGTTTTCCAGGTGCCGGGACAAATCGGCTTCCTTCAAAGGCTCAATGTTGCGTTCAACAGAAGTAAACTTCACCCTGTCCAGTTCGATATCGGGGGTAATGCCCTCTGCCTGTATCGACCGACCTGACGGCGTGTAATAGCGTGCTGTGGTTAACTTCAATGCAGACTCACTGCTCAGTGGCAGAATGGTCTGGACAGACCCCTTGCCAAATGTTTTGGAACCTACAATGATGGCGCGTTTGTGATCCTGCAGAGCGCCCGCAACAATCTCTGAAGCCGAAGCCGATCCCTGGTTGACAAGCACAACCAGTGGTGCACCATTGATTACATCATCCGGGGTCGCATTGAACCGCAATTTTGAATCAGCAATGCGGCCCTCGGTATAGACAATCATGCCCTTTTCAAGAAATGCATCTGACACGGCAACCGCCCCATTCAGTACACCCCCGGGGTTATTGCGCAGATCAAGCACCATACCTTCCAGTGGCCCGCTATTTTCCTTTTTCAGGTCCTTGATGGCATCAACAAGATTCTCCGCCGTCTTGGACTGGAACTGTGAAATTCGCAAGTATCCGAAACCCGGTTCCAGCATACGCGACTTGACGCTCTTGACCTTTATCACGTCGCGCGTGATGGTGATGTTGAGTGGCTTGTCCAGGCCATCCCGTACAATAGTTAATTCAATATCCGAGCCTGGCTTGCCGCGCATAACCTTGACTGCTTCACTCAGGGTCATGCCCTTGACCGGGGTATCGTCCAGCCTGATGATCAGATCACCCGCCTGCACACCGGCACGTTGGGCAGGCGTATCATCAATCGGTGCGATCACTTTTACAAAACCGTTTTCCATGCCTACTTCTATACCCAGGCCGCCAAACTGACCGGTAGTACCGACCTGTAATTCGGTGAACTGTTCTGCATCCAGGTAAGAAGAATGTGGATCCAGACCAGACAACATGCCCCGAATGGCGTTCTCGATCAGTTCCTTGTCATCGACATCAACAACATAATCGTTCTTGATGCGCCCGAATACATCACTGAAAGTGCGCAGTTCCTCAATCGGCAGGGTCGCCCGGGTATTTTCACGATCGGCAAACACGCCATGTCCAATCGAAACCAGTACGCCCGCCATGAGGCCGATGAGTACCAGCAGGTAATTCTGTAGTTTGGGTTTCATGTATTTGTATCCATCTGAAATCAGGGGGTTATTATGAATAATGCCCAGATGCCATTTCCACTCTGACAAGAGATTATGACCATATCACAGCACGGGTTACAGCGGTATCGGCTGCAACCCAAAAAGCTTTGATTTGCAGACATTTGGAGCGCTCAATCAGTAGTGGGACAAACGCGGAGCGGTTAAATTCCATCCCCCGGTGCACCCTCGCCGGTATAATCACTGCCGTTTTCAGCGGGTCGCCTGCAAGGGTACCGGTTTACCACTAAACCATCGGCCGGGATTAAAGGGCTTGCCATCCTTGCGCAGTTCCAGGTACAAACCGGCATTTGCCTGACCGCGGCCATCACCGGCTGCTGCGATCGTTTCACCCCGTTCAACCCACTCACCAACCTCCTTGTACAAGCTCTGATTCTGACCATAGAGGGACATATATCCATTGCCATGATCGATAATCAGCAGCAAGCCGAAGCCTCGCAACCAGTCGGAATATGCGATCCGGCCATTGGCAATCGCCTGTACATCACTACCCGCACGCGTGGTGATGTGCACACCGCGCGTGCGCAGTGTACCGTGAGCATCCTTTGCCCCGAAAGGCTGCGTGATACGACCTGCAACTGGCCAGCGCAACTTGCCCTTGAGCTGTTGTAATGACGTGTATTGCCCGTCACCCTGAGGAAAATCCTGCAAGGCCAGAGTCAGGGACTGCACCAGTTTTTGCAGCCGCACCTGATCCTGCTCCAGCGTGGTGAGCTCTGTTGTTCTGGAATGCAAATCCGTCTGCAGCTGCCCAAGAATCTTGCGGCGCTTGTCCTGCTCGTCAGCCAGTCTTGATGACTTGTCCGCCTGCTGTTGCCGCAATTGCACTATCTCGGCCTGTTTTTCAAAAAGTATCTGCTCAATTTCACTCATATGTTGAAGTGATGCGAGTAACTCCTGCATACGACCGACACGGGCGCGCGCATAGTAGCCGTGATAAACCAGCAACCTTCCAACCGTGACCGGGTCTTCCTGGCTGAGTATCAGCTTGACCTGCTCCTGCTTGCCTGCCATGTAGGCGACCTGTAATTCCTGCGCCAGACCGGCTCTCATGATATCCAGTCGTGCATTTTCAGTGCTGCGTTCATCGTACAGATCCTGGATCTTCTGGCGCACTGTCGCTATCCGGACATCAAGCTGACGTAATTCGGCTGTGACACTGCCGATCTCTGATTCGGTTTTTTTCAGCGCGCCCTGCAAAGAGTCACGCTGGTCACGCATGGAATCGATATCATGCCTGATCTCGTCAATGCGCTCCCGCAACTGCTGTAGCTTTTCGGCCTGTACAGCTATCTCGTCAGCATATGCACCGGGTAGCGATGGCAACAACACCATGACCAGTGCAAGCGCGCATACTGCTACGGCTGCCGGCAACAACGCCAGAAGATGAAGAAAGTCTGTTTTAAAAACAGTAATCAAGGTGGAATGCCGGGGCAGCCGAACCGTACGTGGCACGTTATCCGTTACACCACACTCGTCACTACCGTTGTCGTTGCTGACGGGAAATTATCAGTATCATACGGCGTCAATTCCACCAGTGGCGTGCCGGTCATTTCCGGGGGTATTTCCATGTTCATCAGGTACAGCATGCTGGGTGCGATATCAGACAGGGCACCATGTTCTGACATCATTGCCGGACGCCCGAAATAAATCAACGGTACCCGGTTAGCGGTATGTGCGGTATGTACCTGACCGGTGTCATTATCAAGCATGAGTTCGGCGTTGCCATGATCTGCCGTCACCAGCATCTCGCCACCACAACGCTGCAGCGCCTCTACAACGCGCCCGACACAGGCATCAACCGCCTCAATCGCCTTGACTGCAGCTTCAAACTTCCCGGTATGACCGACCATGTCAGGGTTGGCATAATTACAGATGATGACATCGTAGGTACCGACTTCTATCGCCGCGACCAGCTTGTCGGTGAGCTCCGGTGCATTCATTTCCGGCTGCAAATCATAGGTCGCCACCATCGGTGATTTCACCAGTATCCGGTCTTCACCTTCAAACGGTTCTTCTTTACCACCGTTGAAGAAGAAGGTCACATGCGCATATTTCTCGGTCTCGGCCAACCGCAGCTGTCTCAGGCCGTGTTTGGCAATATAGCTCCCGAAGACATTCTTCAGGCGCTCGGCCGGATAGGCAACGGACACCTCAAAGTCTGACTTGTACTCGGTCAAACTGATAAAGGCACCCAATTGAGGAGCCGCCTCCCTGGCGAATCCGTCGAAGTCCTTTTCGATAAACGGACGTGTGATCTGGCGCGCACGATCCGAACGGTAATTCATAAAGACCATGACATCGCCGTCTTCAATAGTAACCGGCCGGGTACCTTGCGGAATTATCGCCGTTGCCCCGACAAACTCATCACTTTCATCGCGCGCATAAGCCATGTCCAGGGCACCGAGCGCATCCTCTGCCTGATAAGCTGCCTTACCCAGTGTGATCAGATCATAGGCCGCCTGAATACGCGGCCAGCGATGATCCCGGTCCATGGCATAGTAACGACCAATGATGGAAGCAAAACGACCGCCATTGAGCTGTTTAAACTTTTTTTCCATCAGGTCAATGGAGGACACAGCACTGCGGGGTGCAGTGTCCCGTCCATCCAGAAAGGCGTGCAGATAAACTTTTTCGGCTCCCCGCTGCACGGCAAGTTCAACCATTGCATGGATGTGGTCTTCGTGGCTGTGTACGCCACCCGGTGAAAGCAGCCCCATGATATGGACCGCCTTGCCACTTTCAATCGCCTGGTCGACACCGTCAGTCAGCGTGCGATTGGAGAAAAAAGAGCCCGTTTTGATGGCACGGCTGACGCGGGTAAATTCCTGGTAAACCACGCGCCCGGCACCCAGGTTCAGGTGGCCAACTTCGGAATTACCCATCTGGTCGGCGGGCAATCCAACGGCCGCACCCGAGGTACGAATCAACGTGTGGGGAAAATTTTTCCACAAGCCGTCCCAGACGGGCTTGTTAGCAGCAGCAATGGCATTGAATTGTGGTTTTTCACTAAAACCCCAGCCATCGAGGATAAGCAAGACCATCGGTCGTGCGGGTCCTTTACCAGATGCCTGTGATTGTTGTTCGCTCATAAAATACTGGAAAGAGTCTAAATTAAATTATACCGGGTGCCAACGTAGCATGATCCGAACCCGCCATAATGCTATC
>JASJGW010000286.1:0-14830 GCA_033791305.1 Gammaproteobacteria bacterium
GAGTATCGTGCCGACACTCAGACCCAGTAACTCGAAGACCGGGGTCATCAATGCAGCATCGCGCTCCACCAGATAGTCATTGGCCGTAATGACGTGCACCGGAATACCTGCCAGCGCAGCCGTGCAGGCTGGTAGCGTCGACATCAGTGTCTTGCCCTCGCCGGTCTCCATCTCCGCAAGCATCCCGTTCAGCAACACCCAGCCACCGATGATCTGGCTGTCATAATGCCACTTGCCCAGGGTCTCCCCGGCCGCCTCGCGCACCAGTGCGAAGCACTCGACCGCCAGGGGTTCGCTGAGACCTCCCCGGGCAAGGGTGCGACGCAACTCGCGGGCGCGTTCGGACAGTGTCTGCGCGCCCTGTTTCCGCAGGTGCGCCGAGGCCGCATTGACCTGGATGCAAAACTGCCGGGCCTGCTTCAGGTGATTGCTGGAGTAGCGCCGCAGCAGCCCGGAGAGGCCGTGTGCGGCCGTATCGAGTGCACTCTTACGCTGGTAGTCACGTTCAGGATAGTGACCCAGCGTCAGGCCGGGGCGCAACGCCTGGCTATACATTGAAACGCCTCAGGAACAGTTGACGGAAACGCCGGTACCACTGCCAGGCCAGCGGTTCACTGCCATGGTCAAAACGGACATACACCCGCTCGCCAATGTGGTTCACCTCGACCGGCAGCGTCAGCTCGACTTCAAAGACCTGTTCGGCGGCACGCACCCCGTCCGGATCGCTGCTTTCAACTGCAAACGGCCCGCCACCGAGGGGACCCAGTGCCGGGCTGGGTAACTGGCTCACTGCCGCCGGGGCATGGCGCTCGATTGTGGCCGGTATTGTCCGGTCGAGTCGCTCCGCCAGGCGTACACTGGCAGATTCTGTGTCTGTCCGCACCAGGCCAATATCTGCCTGAGCAATGGCGACGCGGACCGTGGGATTCTCCAGGTCAGCGACATAGCCAAGGCTGGCACCCTGACGCACAAACCGGCCGGGCAGATCGCGCGCCTGCTCCACCAGAAAGATGCCATCGGCCGGGCTGCGAATCAGCAGCGCGTCCACCTGCTCACGAGTGCTGGCAATATCGGCCTCCAGGATCTTGATCTCTTCATCCAGGATCTCTGCCTTCACCTGCTTCCCGGTCGCCTGTAGCGCATGCTGCTCGGTCGTAAGTTCCCGCAGCCGCGCTTCCAGAATGCGCAGCTCTGTTTGCAGAAAGGGATCCTCGGTTTCGATCAACGGCTCACCCTTTACCACCCGCGCATCGGGGCGTGCGATGAAACGGAGAATCACACCATCACTGCCGGCACGGATTTCGGAATGATCCGGCGGTGAGATCACACCTTCCGCCAGTGTCGACAGGGGGAACGGTACACCGAGCAGAAAACCGGCCAGCGCGACCAGCAGCGCCGTGCTGCTCATAACGGCACGCAGGCGCGTGCGTTGCAGGCGTGGTGCCGTCAGAATAAATTTTGCCTGCTTGATTACCGGCATAACCAGCAGGGTGGTGCTTGCCCAGAGGGCCATCACCAGGCCTATAAACGGGTAGGCCTCGGCCACAAACAGCACAATGGTCACCATGATGAAGATGCGGTATAGAAAGGCCAGTACGCCATAGCCCAGCAACCAGGAACGTTCGTCAACGTCGCTGGCCGGCGAGTTCAGGCCGACCACCCCGAACAGGTAACGCTGCACCAGATAGCCCAGGTAACGTGTTGCACGGGTTGACAGGTTCGGCATGCCAACGGCATCCGAAAACACGTAGTAGCCATCGAAGCGCAACAGCGGATTACCGTTGAATAGCAGGGTCGACACGCCGCCAATCAGCATGGTGTTGAAAGCCAGCGAACGCACCAGGCCTGGTTCCGTGTTGAGCCACAGGAACAACGCCAGTGCCGCCAGGAACAGTTCCACCAGCATACCGGCTGCACCGACCAGCATGCGCCGCTGCTTTTCCGGGAAGGTGGAGGCTGAAGAAGCATCAACGTAGGGAACGGGTATAAGCGCCAGTAACAACACGCCGGTCTCGTGTACTTCACCGCCCCAGACCTTGGCGGCCAGACCGTGTCCCAGTTCGTGCAATGCCTTGATGAGTGGATAGGCCAGCCCCAGCAGGAACAGATTTTGCGGTGACAGCAGCTGGCTGGTGGTGTCGCGGGTAATCTCTGTCCAGTGGGTCACCGCTAGCATCAGACCCAGACCAACAACCATCAGCCACAGCATGGCACCGGTCCGGCTGAACAGGATGCGCCCGAGTGGCAGCAGCCGCTCCAGCAGGTGGTCAGGGTCGAACAGTGGAATCTTGACGGCAAGCGGGTTTTTTACGCGGCCTAACCATTGCGCGCGTTGCTGGCGGGTTTGGCGTTCCAGTAGTTCGGCCGCTTCGGCCGGGGCATCGGTATTCAGTACCTCCGCCGTAAACAGCTTGCTGAGCAGGTCGACGATTTCATCCTGGGTCAGGGCATGCTCACCCTGGGCCTCCCTGTTCGCGTCGTACAGTTCCTGCACCGTGCGAGCCCCGTCCATCAGGCCGACGAACTGGTGACCGCTTGCCGAGAACCGGTAACTGCGCCCGGAGATACGGTTATGCAAGGTGTACCAGATCTGGCCACGGAAATTCTGCCGCTGAATACGGGCATGGCCGCCCAGTGAAGGACGCAGACCGGCGACCCGGTACCACATGGCATTAGCGGGCTGGTTGCTCACTGGCGCTGCCCTACCCCCACCATGACCACAGCGACAGCCGCAGCCAGTCGGTCAGTTTGTGAGTCCATAGCCAGATCAGGCGATGCTCACCAGCATCAATCTTGCCTATCCCCAGCATACCCGGCCGCAATGTCTCACTGTCTTCTTTCAGACTCGCCTCGACCTGGAAGAAGTTCTTACCATCGGCGGCCGTTGACACCGGCAGAATACGTTCAACGGTAAAGAGGTGTGTCTCATGCGGTGAGCCGGAAAGTGCCAGGCGTCCCTGTTGTCCCGCTTTGACGTAGCCGATGTCGCGCTCATCGACTTCCAGCATGATGCGATAGGAGTCCAGCGGCGCGACCTCGAACAGTACCTGGCCACGTTCCAGCGGGATGCCCAGCGACTGGCTCAGGTCACCGCTCACCACAATACCGGACAGCGGCGCCGTCACCCGGGTCCGTGCCAGTTTTTCCTCAACCATCGCCAGCTCGGCCTCGGCCTGTTCGAGGCGGCTTTTCGTAAGACTGATCTCGGTACGTTCATGGTTGCCCAGCGCTTCACGCCGGGCCTTGAGATGTTGTGCCCGCTCACCTGACCATTTTGCCCGTTCCAGTTTCAGGTCCCGATCATCGAGGCGGCACAGTAACTGACCCTGTTCGACAATATCACCGGCACGTACCGGAGCCTCGGCCAGGAATCCATCATAAGGCGCCACTACCACACGTTGCGTTGTCCCCTCCAGGCGGGACCTGGCATCGATACGATGATCCCCCTGCACCAAAGACAGCAACAGCAGCACGCCTGCTGACACGGCCATGGCGGTCTTCAGCAACAGGTGTCCGGGACCAAACAGCCTGGACAATTGACCACGCAGACTGGCACCCAGCCTGGCCAGCAGCGAACGTTGCTCCTGGCGCTTGCTGTCCAGTACCGGACCCACGATAGAGGCCACCGACTCGCATAGCTCCAGGGTTTCCATGTCGAAATCACGACCGGCGGCACGTTCGAGTGTCAGCGCACCCACGCACTGGTCATGGTGCGTCAGCGGTACGGTACAGACCACCCCGCCCCCCAGCTCCGCCACACGGTCATGGGCATCGGTTACCGGGGCATTGTGCTCAGGCATGAGTGGAACCATGATGCTGGCGTCCTGGTCCACGGATTCGTGCATGGCCTGCACAATGGCACGCACCAGGTTGTTCTTCTCCTCTATCCGTGCCGTATTGGACATCGCGGCTATCTCGAAATCCTGCCCCTTGATAAAACCGATTGTGACCCGCGTGCAGTCCAGCTGGCTGGCCAGGACATTGGCAACCGCCGTGGCTGACTCGCGACAGGTTTTTTGATTAACGGCCTGTGCGATCACCTCCACTAGCGTCTGCAAACGTCCTTCAGCTGCCGCCGCCTGGCTGCGCAACAGGATCTCAAGCAAGGCCGCACCCCAGCTAAACACCTGCAGGGCTGCACGCTGTTGCGGGCCAGCACGCCCGGTCATCCGCACCGCAAACGCACCCAGCAACTGCCCGTCAACAAAGACCGGACAGGCAACAAAATCGCTGGCAGGATGTCCGATGCCCAGGGGCGGTGCTGGCGGGGTGTCCACAATACGACGGTGCTCCTGAATAGCCCGTTGGGCCGCCTGGGAAAGTGTCGGCGTGGCACCGGAATCTGCGGGCCAGCAGGCTATCGGCCCGTAGTCATCGGATTCTGATGTACTCAGCAACACCAGTGCACCGGTCACGCCTGTCACCATGCTGCATTGCAGCTCCAGCCAGGACTGAACCATGTCGTTGTTTATGTGCACCATAATTCGGAAATGTTGTTGTATGTGAAACTACGTACTGTGTCGGTTACTTGCCGACATACTTAATATGAAGGTCATCTCTAGGGAATGACGTACAACAAAATACGGGGGACAAGCATGAGCCGGCCACAGTGTATGCAGTACACACTGCACGTTGTGCCACCTTGCTGTGTCGGGAGGATTAAAGTTCTGGCTGTCCCGGCCGAGTCACCTGCTACCAGGTCAGGTTTTTATCAACAACCCGGGTTAGTGTCACACCATACTGCCGATGGCTCGAAAGGATTCGTGTTTATGCCCGTCAACCCGGACACAGATGGAAGCGATAGTGATTGTCTGTTTGAATCACTGGAGACACACTACAGCCAGCTGGCTGAAGCCACCGTACTCTTTGATCTGCGCAGCCACCCCAGATTTGACACTGGATTCCCGGCAGAAGCGCGCTCTGCAATTGGCCGCAAAACACACGCCACCATAACCGACCTCTCTCGCTACGGACTGCGACTGGAAGGAAGCCGGAAGATGCTGGATGCCCTGTTCCCCGACTTCAGTCGTCAAACCGGACATACCCCCACTCCCTTGCAGATAGATTTCACCGTGCCCGACGGTTCAGATCGTCATCTCGCCGTAAAGGTTCAGTGCAGATCTGTCTATATCCGGCATGAGAAAAAGGACACCTGGCAGGTCGGCATGGCGATCACTGAATTCGACGCCGGAGACGAAGCACTCACCAAGTATTTATTTCTCAGAGAGGCGGCAGGATAAATTGGCGCTAGTGAAAATCTCATTCGCATACACCAGCCCCTCTATGCATGGCATACCTGCGTCATCAAACCAGCACAACTATTCGGTCCGGGAATAGTTGCGGAGCACAATCTGTCAGTGCGTCATAATGGTGACTATATTCGAGTGCATCAGCAGGTGACGTGTGACACCACCGAATAACAACTCGCGAGCACGCGCATGACTGAAGCCACCGACTATCAGAAAGTCTGCACTGAGCTCGGAACAAACCTTTAACATCCCCTCGCCAATCGTTTTACCCTTGCCATCCAGTATCACAATATTCGCCTTGATGTCGTACCAGGAAAGATATTCAACCAGTGCCTTGACACTCGATTTCCTTTTCTTCGAAACAAGTACCGTGATTTCACCCATCCCGACGAGCCATGGCATTGTCATGGCCAGTGCGCGCGAACACTCGACACTATCGTTCCAGCCGAGGACAACTCGCGAACACTTTTTTACGTTACTTTTTGGTGGTTCAATCAGCACCGGACGCCCGGTTCTCAACAGAATAGCCTCAATGGCCCGCCCCATGGGTGAACGCCGCATGACGCCTTTTTTCAGTTTTGGGCGTGGCACTGCAATGACATCACTTACCCGCCCGTGATGGATCAATACATCATCAACAGTACCGAACTCCTGGTGCCAGACTGCGGTCACCCCACCCTGCTTGACCGGTTTCTTGCTAATCGGGATGTCGTTATCCAGACAGTGCCCTTCAAAAAACTCCTGCAGTTCAGCGGCTCTTTCCAGGGCCAGCTTGTCGGCCTTACCCTCGACACTCTTTCTTAGTTTTGCGGGTAAATTATATGTCCCGGCCGCCGTAATATCGGCTCCGTGCGTCATGACGTGCAAGGCCTTGATATGTGACCCAAACCGTTCGGCGACAATAAAAGCCCGACTGAGGGCTGCAAAACTCCCCTTGCTACCATCAATAGGAACCAAAATGGTTTTTATCCCCATAGCTATACCCTCAGTATTTTCGCAGAGTGTGCTCATAGTCCGGCCAGGTGTATTAACCGGGACCACTCTCTAGTAATGGCCTGTAATGCAGGACGGCTTATTCCAGCCAGTCCACGTAGTCGTGTACATGTTCTTTCAAGTCATTCGTGTGCTCGCGCACATATTTCTCCGACAATTCCGCATCGCGATTTTCCAGGGCCTCGATAATGTGCATATGATCAACAATTGAATCTCTTAGCCGTTGACCCTCCCTGATCGTGCGCGAACGTATCGGGCGCATATGGATGAATAATCCTTCGGCGATTTCTACCAGAAGGTCGCATTTGCTTAATTTGATAATTGCCTGATGAAAGGTAATATTCTTGCTCGAATATTCATCTATATGCGCGCTGGCACCCTCGGAATCCTTGAAGGTCACGAACAGCTCGCGCAATTCGGCAAGTTCTTCGTCAGATGCACGCATCGTCGCCATTCGTGCCGCCAGCCCCTCCAGCGCACTCCAGACACAAATCATTTCGAGGATTTCCTTTTTGGTCTTGCGAACCACAAAGGCACCACGGCGGGGAATATTGAGCACCAACCCTTCCTGCTCCAGCCGGGAAAGCGCCTCACGTATCGGTGTGCGGCTTACGCCAAGATCTTCCGCCAACCGTCGCTCGTCCAACTTGGGCGCCTCCTCATCAGCGTAGATATCCATCGCCAGAATGGCCGCCTTCAATGCCTCGTAAACCTTGTCTTTGAGTACAACATTTACATTCAGAGGCCGTAATTTGATATCTTGTTTGGGCATATCCTGTCGCGCACCTGAATTTAGTTTAGATATTGTATACAGTATACTAGATACCAAAGGTGCGCAAATGCCCTGACCGGCTCATTGACGCCCGCCCACTTGATCGACCCGAGGCATCAACCGCCTGCCAGTTAAGCCGATCTCAGCTGAAATACCAACCATAGGCCAACTTCGTAGCGTAGAAGATTACGATCACCTGCGCCACCATCAGTATCGTGCTCAACGTCTTTATTTGCCTGACCTTTTCGGGAGAAACAGGCAACTCGACCGAGTTGAAAAAATGCTTTTCTATCCAGCGACTCAACAGATGAAACGGAACGCCCACCAGCAGAACGGAAAAAAACACACCGAGCAGCAGGAAAATCACGGCCTTGAAAGTCAACAGCGTCTGCCACCCATGGTGCGCCACGACCAGGAAAATCGCAGCGCCGATAAACACTGTAATGGCGAATCCGCCCGGACTGACTTTCTGCGCTACCACGAAATATTTCCTTGTCTTGTGCTCCCGGGTTCATGCGAACAAGGGCCCGGCCCACCCTAAATACCCTGTTGTTTAACGCTTTGCAGATCGCCCGCCTAACCCGTCCCGGCTTCAAGCTCCGCCAGGCGCTTGCGAAGGTCGCGCTCCTCATTGAAACGCGTGGTTTCGTCGCGAACAACAGCAACGATACCCGTCACTGTCTTCTCCGCCGAGTAGAGCAGCGCGACTGTAAATGCAATAGACAGACGGTGTCCTTCCTTGTGTGTCGCCGGCACCCGCAGGACATCGGTCGCATAACGGGTTTCCCCTGTGTGCATTGTCCTGTGATAACCATCCCAATGGCTTTTACGCTGCCTTTCCGGAATGATCAGATCAAGTGATTGACCCAGCGCCTCGCTTTCCGTAAAGCCAAAAATGCGCGTGGCCGACGGGTTCCACATCGTGATGACACCGTCCGTGTCAGAGGCAATCACTGCATCGCCAATGACTTCAACAAGCTGCTGAAGGTCGACATTCGATTGCAACGCCATGCTCCTTAACTGCCGTGTTGGTCGTTACCGTAAAGGCCCGGCATACGCTTTTCATGATAGCCATCGTGCCCGCCTGCCGGTGTTCAGAGAAACCGTGGCTCGCACTACGGAAATGCATACAGCGGCACCCGAAAACGGGCACCGCCTCAAACCGCACACTGCGCAAATAAGCGGAGGCGCCTCGTCAAACGGCCTTTGCCTCATGCATTGACGCAATCTGATCCTGGTTGTAGCCAAGTCCAGCCAACACCTCGTCGGTGTGCTCGCCAAGCAGCGGAGAAGCAGTGATCTCGGGTTTCAGATCCGAAAACTTGATCGGGCTGCCGACAGTGAGATAGCTGCCGCGTTCCTTGTGGGGCACTTCGACAATCGAACCGCTCTCGCGCAATGACTTGTCTGCAGCAAGTTCCTTCATGGACAGTACCGGTGCGCAGGGAATGTCAAATTTGCGCAGGATATCCACAGCCTCGAACTTGGTCTTGTCCTTGAGCCAGTCTTCGATGGTGGCAAAGATATCGAAGATCTTGTCCTGACGGGCTTCGGCCGTCATGTATTCCGGATCATCAACCCACTCAGGCTTATCGAGCGCGCGGCAGATAGGCTCCCATGCATGGCCCTGGATGGTGAAGTAAATATACGCATTCGGATCAGTTTCCCAACCCTTGCACTTGAGCACCCAGCCAGGCTGGCCGCCACCGCCGGCATTGCCGCCGCGGGGCACTACGTCACTGAACTCACCGTGGGGATACTGTGGATACTCTTCCAGATAACCGATGCGATCCAGACGCTGCTGGTCGCGCATTTTGACGCGACACAAATTCAATACAGCATCTTGCATGGAGCACGCCACTTTCTGACCCTTGCCGGTCTTGTCACGACCGATAAGTGCTGTAAGAATGCCGATGGCAAGATGCATGCCGGTGTTGGAGTCACCAAGGGCCGCCGCACTGATCGTTGGAGGACCGTCCCAGAATCCCGTGGTGGAGGCGGCACCTCCCGCGCACTGCGCGACGTTTTCATACACTTTTAAATCTTCGTAATGATGGCCGTCACTGAATCCCTTGACGGACGCATGAATCAGCTTGGGGTTGAGTTCCTGGATACGCTCCCAGCTAAAACCCATTCGATCAAGTGCACCCGGTCCAAAATTCTCAACCAGTACGTCTGATTCCTTGATCAGCTTCTCGAGCACCTCCTTGCCTTCCGGAGTTTTGGTGTTCAGCGACAGTGATCGCTTGTTGCTATTGAGCATGGTGAAATACAGGGCGTCGGCCTCCGGAATATCACGCAACTGACTACGCGTGACATCACCTGAGCCGGGCCGCTCAACCTTGATTACGTCGGCGCCAAACCATGCCAACAGCTGCGTGCAGGCCGGTCCAGCCTGGACGTGTGTGAAATCAATAATCTTGATGCCATCTAAAGGTAGTGACTTGCTCATGTTCGCGTCTCCGTCATGCGACTGATTGAAATGACATCGCTGTCAAGCCTGTCAATATGCCGGGCAATGTTCACTTTATTGCCCCCTGCCAGATCAGAAGTTTCCATTCGATCCGGCGAAGTGGCGATAAAACGGTGCAACGAAACCCGATGCTCAAGCTTGACCGCGTGCTTCTGGTATACTGTATACAAAACTTGATTCTAGTTGTCAAGTACCACGGAACGGAAAGCAGTCTGGCAACGCCTGGTACCGGGCTACTTTATGTCCGCAATCAGCGCTTCGGGCCAATCCCGGTGCCGACGCTCAGAAAACCAGGCAAACGACACATTTCGAACCAGCTAGCCAGGCCGATAGCGGTGTGCGCAGCGTAGAGGGCATCGTTGCCAGCGAAGACCTCGCCGCTAGCGTCGCGGGCGTGCAACTGCTGTTTCGCCGCCGCATCACCCACACCGAACTCGCCTGCACTATCGACCGATGCCGACAGCTCGACGAACACCAGCTTGCCGTCCTTGTTCCTGGATTTCAAAAACTCAACCTCGTGGAGACTTGCGGCATTATTACTGTCATAGAGCACAGTGACCGGCGCCTGCAGCTTACCGGGGTCAAAGGTTGTTTTGCTCATTACGTCCTCCTGATGAATCAAGAAATAATTGCTACACACCTAACGCTGCCAATGGGTGGCATCCGTATGCCAGCGATTAAAAATGACCTGCGTTTACCCACAAATGAACGAGGATACTTGCCGCGTAACCAAGCGCGATGACCGGCGTCCATTTCAGATGACTGAAGAAAGTATAGGTCCCGCGCGCCTGCCCCATGAGGGCAACACCGGCGGCCGAACCGATGGACAGCATGCTGCCGCCAACGCCTGCCGTCAGTGTCACGAGCAACCACTGTCCCTGAGACATATCCGGGCTCATCGTCAACACGGCAAACATCACCGGGATATTGTCGACAATCGCCGAGAGTATCCCGACCATGACGTTGGCGAAGGTTGGCCCCATGTCTACGTACATCATCTGTGACACCAGTTCGAGATAACCGATAAACCCGAGACCGCCGACACAAAGCACCACACCATAAAAGAACAGCAGCGTGTCCCACTCGGCGCGGGAGATCTGGCGGAAGATCTCGAATGCCGTCACATCGCCCACCATCTCGTTCGCCTTGCGCTCACTATAGTTCGGAAGATCACGATCATGAGTCTTACGCAGGTAAAAACCGAAGATCTGCAGGTAGGAAAGCCCCGTCATCATCCCCAGCATCGGTGGCAGATGCAGAAAGTTGTGAAAACTGACGGCGGTGGCGATGGTGGCCAGGAAGAGCAGCATGATTACCCACGCCCCCCGTTTCATGCTGACCATTTCACTGGTCACCACGGGTTTCTCATCGGGGATTGCAAAGTGCATGAATAAAGCCGGCACCAGGAAGTTGACGAGCGAGGGGAGTATGAGATGGAAGAAGGACCAGAAATCGACAATACCTTTTTGCCAGACCATCAGCGTGGTGATATCGCCGAAGGGGCTGAAGGCACCCCCGGCATTCGCCGCGACGACGATGTTAATGCAGGCAATCGCAACAAACCGCGGGCTTTCGGAACCTACCGCCATGACCACGGCACCCATCAGCAAGGCCGTGGTGAGATTGTCCGCAACGGGCGAGAGCACGAAAGCCAGAGCACCGGTGAGCCAGAACAGTTGGCGATAACTAAAACCCTTGCGCGTCAGCCAGGAGCGCAAGGACTCGAATACCAGACGTTCCTCCATGGCGTTGATGTAGGTCATCGCCACCAGCAGGAAGAGCATCAACTCCGCAAACTCGAGAATATTGTGACGGGCGGCCTGCTCCACCACGTGCGGTATGTCGTTCTGTGCATAGACGTACGCGATCATGGCCCAGATCACGCCCGCGGCCAGGATCACCGGCTTGGACTTGCGCAGGTGCGTAAACTCTTCCGCCATGACCAGTAGATAGGCGATGCAGAAAACAGCAATCGCAGTAAAGCCAACGTTGTGAGTGATCAGTGAAAGTGTCCGGGTCGTGGCCTCGGTAGCCCAGGCGACAGGGGCAGCAATCGCCAGTAACAACAGAAGGATTAAAGAACGTCTCATCGTGGTCTCCTCGAAGCTAGTTGTAATAAATCAATAACGAGTGCGGAATCCTGACGCACTCTTGCACGCAGGCTAGTATTTCAGGATATTGGACTGCGCCAGTCTCTTGTGGGTTTGTTTGATACAGATGTCCTGGTAGACCGCTACCCCCCGGCTTTCGACATCGGCCGCCACTGTATCGTGTCGAATACCCGACTGTAACCAGAGGTATTTCGGCGCAGCCTCGATGACATCCCGCGCGACATCAGGGACGTCCCGGGGATGTCTGAACACGACGACCATATCAACACCGCCCGGGATATCAGAAACAGTCTGATAACTACTGGTCCCGAAAATTTTCGTGCACTGCGGATTAACCGGGATGACCTGGTAACCTCTTCTTATCAGGTACACGCCGACACCGTAACTCGGACTATCAAACCTTGCGGACAGACCAACAATGGCAATGCGCCTGGCCTCGTTAAGGACGGTGGCGAGCTGTACGTCGTCATACACTTTAAGTTACCCTCGCGCAAATAACACTGAAATGGAGCCTACCCGTTCTCCCTGAGTACCTTCGTAGCGGCGTTCGCTCAATGCAGGCTGACTCAGCGGAGCCGTACTGTAGCGCGGATCCGACGCCCCGTGCATTCACGATCACCCCCATATCCCTCACTGTTGACGTTTACGGCATCAATCATCCTGGTATATTGTATACTAAATACGTCAATTGAAAACCCGTACTTATCGACAAATATCACTTTGGGCAAGACTGGCGACACTCATCTCAAGAAGGATCCAACCATGCTACCGATTGACGCCCTCAACACTGTATGCGCCAGTGGCCGCCCCACTCCCATCAGGTCTATCGTGTTTTCGCCATCGCTGCGGCTACTGGTGCTCGCACCGCACCCTGATGACTTTGATGCCATCGCCATCACGCTGCGCTACTTTCAGACTCACGGTAACGAGATCCACCTGGCGGTACTGAGCGGCGGCAGCCAGGGTGTTCAGGACAGCTATGCCAGGCCGCCAACCCGGGAGCAGAAGGCACGGCTGCGTGAGCAGGAACAAATAGTCAGCTGCCGTTTTTTCGGGCTCGCCCCGGCCCGGCTCCAGTTCCTGCGTCTGCCGGAAGCGGAGGATGGCGAACTGGCTCATAACACGTCCAGCCAGGCGCGACTGCTCCAACAGCTCAGTCAAGTTTCACCGGACATACTGTTTTTACCTTACGGCGACGATAGCAACAGTGGCCATCGACGCACGTACGCTATGGCACGCGCGGCGGCACAGGAACTGGGCAAACCGCTACTGGCGCTCTATAACCAGGATGCCAAGACCCTTAGCTTCCGAACCGACCTCTGCGTCGGATTCGACCAAACCCGGGCCGACTGGAAATGCACCCTGCTACGCTTCCACGACAGCCAGCAGGCACGCAATATCGAGACCCGCGGCCATGGCTTCGATGACCGTATTTTGCACTTCAACCGAAAACTGGCGCAGACGCTCAAGCTTGCAGCCCCATACGCGGAGGCGTTCCAGATCGAACTTTTCCACACAAACCACTGACAGCCTTAAAGATCGGGATCAGCATGCGCGCTCCCGGAATGCCTGCCTGCCTTATATATATGCACTGAATATTCAATCGTTTCAGCACCCTGCGACAATTGGCCACGCTGGACAACACCACTATATTCGTATATTATGCTAAGCTAATTTACTAGCTGGTATGCAGAATACCATTGTTGTAGCGCAACAAGTCGGTATCTGCACCGCACCATTAACAGCGCCTGCGCAATCTTCGACAGGCTCTAACGCAGGAGTAATGACATGACAAAGCATCTTGAATCAGGAAACACCGCGCCCAACAGTGAGGTACTCGGAAACTGTTCGGCCTGGTTGGGTATTCTCCAGATTGCCGTTGGCTTGCTGCTCATAACGGCATCGGCATTCGGCTACTCGCTGATGCACCACCCCGCACTGCTGATTCCCGCTATCATGGGCGCAGCCCTGCTTTTCCATAGCGCCAGGGCCTTCATGGTCTGCCGCCATAGCTCAGCGTTCCACGACCATCACCCAAGCAACGGGATAACAGGCTGATGTCCTGTTTTGTATAGGCTCGCCGACCAACTTAAAACGTGAATCGGCTACAAGCCAAAAGACACAAAATGTTACATTCGACCCGCACCTGATCCGCTAAGCTGTAACCGTGAAAGACTTAGAGGAAGTATTGAAATGGGTACGCGGTTAAAGCAACCCCACGCAGAAGAGCAAATGAACCTGCATGACTGCAGGGGCATCAAGTCATTGACGATATTGTCAAACTTGATATTGGCGCTAGTAGTGGGTGTAGCTGGCATGCTCGTTTTATTTGGCTGGATCTTGTTCACATAGCATCCGGGCATAAAAGTCTGTGAATTGCCGGGAGAGCGGTGCAGCCCCGCCCAGTGTGGCGGGGTGTTCTTTTTCCGCTTGTACCAAAGGACACTATACTGGCCAGCGGCATAATTTTATTATCTTGAGGGAGAGGTAAAATCCACTCATATCCTGAGGTGTGGGAACAATGAGAATCAAGCGATTCAAGCATAGAAACAGGCGGCACAACGATGACATGCACACTGCTCCATTCAAGGACAGTAACGGCGCAACAATAAAGGAATGTCGCAGGAAGGTCGCGGATCGGCGCATAGACAAAATGCAGGCCGAGTGGATTAATAAGATCATGACTCGCTGAGCTCCGTCCTTGCAGCGAGGATTATGTCCGTTTGTACTTAAGGACAATAGACAAAGGTACGGACCGCATATATCGTATCAGTCAGTGGCGCTAACCTCTCCCTCTTGAGCCACTACACGCTCTGGCCATCCTTCGGGGTGGCCTTTGCTATTGCGCCTGCTCAGCGGCCCTTACAGGCGGCTTTGGGGTACACACCGCGCACATAACTCACTCGGCGGCTGAATCTGCTGGAATCACTCCCAAATTGCAGACCACGTTGAATAACTTCCGTTGGCAGACTCACTGCCGAGGTCTCTATCAGCTTCCCGCAATGGCTTGACTGTCGCCATGCACAGGCATTCATGGCATTCAGGCGCGTTTCAACACACGGCAAACACCGGTCTTATCGGTGTTCCATGTAATGCAGCAGCCGCTCCCAACCAATCTGCATGCGTGCTTCCAATACATCCTGATTGCGCAGCATGGTTTCGTTACCGAACAGTTGGATACCGACATAGATCAGGCCGAGCACGACAGCAAGCGTCAGCAGCCTGCGCACCC
>JASJGW010000287.1:0-3397 GCA_033791305.1 Gammaproteobacteria bacterium
GAATAAATTCGACCCTACAAATAAAGGACAGACATCATGTATGAAACCCTTGCCCTGATAGCCCTGTTTGCTCTTGTTTACAGCCCGGTGGCCGGTGCCGTCGAGCGTACCTGGATCAGCGGCCCGATTGTATTCACCTGCTTCGGCTTGCTGGTCGGCCCCCTCGGACTGGACCTGCTGTCATGGGAAACCGACGGCGAGACTATCCGCAGTCTTGCCGAGGTGACACTCGCCATGGTGCTGTTCACGGATGCCGCCGGCGCTGACATGAGCGTGTTGAAGAAAACTGCCGGACTACCGGCACGGTTGCTGTTGATCGGCCTGCCACTGACGATTCTGCTCGGCTTTGGCGTCGGCGTACTACTGGTTGACAGTCTGTCCCTGTTCACCATTGCCCTGCTGGCCACCATGCTCGCACCGACCGATGCCGCACTCGGCAAGGCGGTGGTCACCAACGAGTCGGTACCAGACGAGATCCGCCAGGGCCTGAACGTCGAGAGCGGCCTCAACGACGGCATCTGTGTACCCATCCTGTTTGTGTTTCTGGCGCTGGCGCTGGACAAGGCCGGTGATGCGGGACCCTGGACACTTGCTATTAAACTGGTGGTCGAGGAAATCGGCATCGGTCTTGCCGTTGGACTATTGCTAACCCTTGCTGCTGCCAAACTATTGAAAACTGCTTTGCGCCGTAAATGGCTAACCCCCACCTGGATTCAGATTCCGGTAGTAGCACTGGCACTGAGTTGTTTTGCCGTTGCCCAGCTACTGGGTGGCAGCGGTTTTATTGCTGCCTTCTCGGGCGGCCTGTTGTTCGGTGCGCTTGCCAAAACCGAACGCGATGAATTCCTGCTCGCTGCAGAGGGCACCGGTGATACGCTGGCGCTGATCACCTGGGTGATTTTCGGCTCGGCGGTCGTGGGTCAGGCGATCGGCCACTTCAGCTGGACTATTCTGCTCTATGCTGCATTGAGTCTGACAGTGATACGCATGCTGCCGGTGTTCCTGGTACTCATCGGTAGCGGCATCAAAACCGAAGGAAAACTGTTCATTGGCTGGTTCGGCCCACGCGGCCTCGCAAGTATCGTATTTGCCGTCATTGTACTGGACAGCAAGCTGCCAAACGCTGACCTCGTTGCGATGACGGTAACATGTACTATAATCCTCAGTATTGTTGCCCACGGCATTACCGCCAACCCACTGGTGGCTGCCTTCGCGGCAAAAACACGTTCAAGCAAATAAACAAGGACCGGATAGATGCTGGAGTCAAATGCTGCAGCAATCCCGAACCAGAGAGGCAGTCTATTATGAGCCAGCATATATGCGATTCGGAGTTCCCCTTTTGTCCGGCAGACGCGAAAGACGGGGAGTTCTATAAACTACGGGTGAAAGACCTGTCACCCATGCAATTCGCCGTCGGCAAGGCGGAGATTGCTGTCCGTGCCGGGCGTATGCGCAAGAAGCTAACAAAGGATCCGGGCAAGCTGCATGATTACCTGCGGGTGCGGCCGATCCCGGTCGTGGTACGGGGCAAGAAATTTTACCTGGTCGATCACCATCACCTGGTGCGTGCACTGTACGACGTCGAACACGAGTCACGTGGCAATGATATCTGCGTTTATGTCAGGGTACTGGCAAATGCCAGCACGCTGGAAGAAGTCTACTTCTGGAAGACCATGCACGAGCAAAACTACGTGTATCTGTTCGATCACTCCGGCAGCGGCCCGCAGATGCCGGCTACCCTTCCGGCGCATATCAAGGATCTCCAGTTCGATCCGTACCGGAGCCTGGCCTGGCTTGTCCGCGAACATCACGGCTATGTAAAAAACAATGCACCGTTCTCGGAATTCAAGTGGGCGAATTTTTTCAGGACCCACATCCTGCTGGACCAGGATCTGGCCGCAGGCAAACACACCTTCGATAATTTCGCCTTCAAAATAGACAAGCAGGGCAAGCTGGAAATGACCGACGACGGCAAGGAGGTCCTCGACGAAGTACTGTTCCTGGCAGCCAGTGAGGAAGCACGCGGGCTGCCGGGTTTCAGGGGTTCCATGTCCTAGGAGAATCCCATGACATCAGCAAGCAGCAAGGCAAAGAATGCAGGGTGCGCTATGCGCACCGAAATGAAGTTGCAAACTGTTGATTCATGGTACGCACAGTGCACCCTGCAAGGTTTCGTTATATTGCATCAGAGCTTCCCGGGAGAATCACATGTCATCACCAAATAACACCGCTTCAGGTTTTCGCCTGCCGATACTGCAGGGCGTTCTGCCGATAGATGCCTCCAGGATCCCGACCGAGCTGATTGCCGGTCTCACCCTGGCCGCACTCGCGATACCCGAGGTAATGGGCTACACCAAGATTGCCGGCACACCGGTCATCTTCGGTCTTTATACCATTCTTATTCCAATGGCCCTGTTCGCGCTGTTCGGTTCCTCCCGACACCTGGTGGTTGGCGCGGATTCGGCCACGGCGGCCATTCTCGCCGCCGGCCTGGTGGGACTCGCGGCCACCGGCTCCGATGAATACGTGGCGCTGTGCGCAGTGCTTGCCTTCATGGCCGCTGCCTTCCTGATAATGGCGCGCGTTATCGGCCTGGGTTTCCTGGCGGATTTTCTGTCGCGCACGGTACTGGTCGGCTTCCTGACCGGGGTCGGCCTGCAGGTCGCGTTCGGCCAGATCTCCGGCATGCTCGGGCTGAAGGGGGGCGGACATGGCACCGTGGAAAAGATCTGGAGCGATATCCAGCAGATCGAACAGGTCAATCTCTACGCACTGGCCACCGCGCTCGCCGTGCTGGTGGTCATTGTCGGCTCGAAAAAGCTCTCGAAAAAGATACCGGGTGCGCTGATCGCCGTGGTCGGCGCGATTGTCGCCAGCTGGGCACTCAAGCTCGGGGACCACGTGCATGTGCTCGGCACCGTACCGAGCGGCCTGCCCCACCTGGGATTGCCAGAGGTCAAATGGAGCTGGGAGCTGATCGGCAAACTGGTGCCCACGGCCTTTGCCATGTTCGTGCTCATCCTGGCGGTAAGTGTCAAGGTAGTTGTCGCATCGGTCATGTTGCGTTTGTGTCCGGTGGGTCCGTCCGGGAGGTTGGTTTTCCCGGGTTGAGCAACGCCGAAGCGGGCGCCTTCCAATCACGCGTCGAGCCGGACCAACGGGCGGGATTGGCAGCCCTGGCGGCGTTGTAAAGGGCGTCGCGTTTGGTCAGCAGGTCGGCATCCTCGCTGCGATGGCGCTGAGCTGGGGTGACGAACTTCAAGGCGCTGTGCAGATGCTCGTCGTTGTACCAGCGGGCGAACTTGGCCACCCATGTGCGTGCCGTCTCGGGGGACTCGAACGGCTCATCGGGGAAGTCCGGGCGACCCTTGACCGTGTTGAACAAGGACTCCGAGTA
>JASJGW010000288.1:0-3897 GCA_033791305.1 Gammaproteobacteria bacterium
CGGGTCTACAAAAACTTTGATCCGCGTGCCACTGTGCTGCAGCGCATGGCTGAACGTCTGTTCAGGAAAATGAACAAGGATGACCCGCTGCTCAATATCGCGCGCAAACTGGAAGAAATTGCCCTGAGTGACAGCTACTTCATCGAACGCAACCTGTACCCGAATGTGGATTTCTACAGCGGCATTATCCTGCGTGCAATCGGTATACCGGTCAATATGTTCACGGTGGTCTTTGCGATTGGCCGCATGCCCGGCTGGATTGCGCACTGGGCCGAGCAGCATCAATCACCGCATGCACGGATTGCCCGCCCGCGGCAGATATACACGGGTAACCTCGAGATGCAGTATGTTTCCCTCCTTGAGGATTGACACCGGCAGCGGGCGGGACGTCTGTAAATGACCCGGTCAATCGGCCCGGAATTGCGCCGGCAGTGGCACCGCCTTGACGGGGTGCCGGGTGGCAAATGGCTGTTTAGTCGACTGCTGGGGCGCTTCGTGCCCTATACCGGTACGCTGGGTGCGCGCATAGAGGTGCTGGAACCCGGTCACTGTGTGGTGCGAATGAATGACCGCCGCAAGATACGCAATCATCTGAACTCGGTACATGCGATGGCGCTGGCAAACCTGGGTGAAATGGCCACCGGGCTGGCCTTGATGAACAGCCTGCCGGACAACACGCGCGGTATTCTTAAGGGTTTCAATGTGGAATACCTGAAAAAGGCGAGGGGGTTACTGCTGGCGGAATGTCGCTGTGAGATTCCTGACAGGAATGCCGAGCAGGAAGTCGAGGTGCTGTGTGAAATACGCAGTACCACCGGTGACGTTGTTACTGTGGCAAGGGCGCAGTGGCTGATCGGGCCCGAGAAACCGGTGTAATGACGGCACGTTCCGGACTTTGTGAGATGCTGGGGATTGATGTGCCGCTGATTTGTGGTGCCATGTATCCCTGTTCCAATCCGGAGCTGGTGGCGGCGGTATCGGAGGCAGGCGGCATCGGTATCGTACAGCCGCTGAGCCTGAGTTATGTTCACGGTTATGAATTCAGAGAGGGTCTGCGTTATATCCGGTCTCTGACGACCAAACCGGTCGGCGTTAATCTGATTATTGAACGAAGTTCCAAAAAGTACCTGGAACGGGTACATCAATGGCTGGATATCGCGCTGGAAGAGCAGGTGCCGTTTCTGGTGACGGCGCTGGGCAATCCGAACTGGGTCGTCGAGCGGTCAAGGCCTGCCGGGGTGACGGTGTTTCATGATGTTACCAGCCGCCAATGGGCCGAGAAGGCACTGGATGGCGGGGTAGATGGATTTATCTGCGTGAATAACCGTGCGGGTGGACATGCCGGTGCGCTGTCTCCCGGGACTTTGCTGGATGCTATCAGCCCCTTGGGAAAACCGCTGGTGTGTGCCGGCGGGATCGGTACACCCGCTGAATTTGCCGAGGCCATCGCCATGGGCTATGTCGGGGTGCAGATGGGTACGCGGTTTATTGCGAGTACTGAATGCAGTGCACATGCTGATTATAAACAGGCCATCATTACAGCAGGTGAGCAGGATATCGTGTTGTCCGAGAAGATCTCGGGGGTGCCAGTGTCTGTCATAAAAACACCCTATATCGAGAGTGTCGGTACCCGTGCGGGACCGGTAGCCAGGTGGATGCTGCGCGGGCGTCGAACCAAACACTGGATGCGTACCCTGTATTCGTTGCAGTCTATCTGGAAGTTGAAACGGGCATCCCTGCAGGGCACGCATTACAAGGATATATTCCAGGCCGGCAAGAGTGTTGCGGGCATCCAGACAATCCAGCGATCAGCTGACATAGTGGCGGAGTACGCACAGGCATTGAAAGACGGGCAGTAATCCCGGTTTGCGTTTCACTTCATGCGGAAACGGTTGTATCAGGAGCCAGCCGGTACCACATAGAACAGCACGGAGAAAAAGTGCAGTACGCTGCCTGCCAGGACAAACACATGCCAGATGGCATGGTGATAGCTCAGGTTCTTCCCGACATAGAAGATCACCCCACAAATGCAACCAGCACCGCCAGACCACCAATGCTCAGGAGCAAGCCCACACCGTGGGTCACTGCATGGGCAATTTCCTCCGCAATGCTGTAGCGGCCTGGTGTCGTTTCATTCGGCATTGTTTTTATCCCGTGGTTATTCGGCATATTCCAGGTGTTTTACGACGGCATCCAGCACCCCATCCATGTGGCTTATCTCCTGCGGGATAGCAAGTGGTTGTAACGGAAAGACCTCATAAAAGGGAACGGTACTCACCGCTGTCCCCTTATTCCCGCTCGGTTCTGCGCAGCTATGACTGAAGAATGAAGTCCAATATGTACGTTTAATCAGACAGTTATTGTCGGTCTTTATGATCTGGCCCAGCCGGTGACTGTCATAACATTTCCTGTCAGTTCTTGACCACGCCTCCCGGAAAATGTTTTTGTAAAGCATGGGCCATGCCGCAAGTGCCAGAGAGCATGCTGTTGTCGTGTAGCAGGAAACCAGGACCTGCCAGCAAAGCTTGTTTTCTTGATTTAATCAGTACCTGAGGCGCAATATCAGCTATCAGGTTTTTGATGCGAAATCGCTGGAGAGAAGATATGAAGCTTCTGGTGGGAATTGACCTTGCTGAATCGACAGAAAAGGTTGTGAAAAAGGCCGAGGAAATTGCTAACGCACTTTCAGCAAAGGTATGGATCCTGCATGTCGCAAAGCCCGAGCCGGCAGACTTCTATATTGGAGGGCATGAGCCAGACTCCGTCGGGTTTGAAATGGATCCACAATCGTTCCGGGATTCGCTTGCGAAAAGATTCCATGATGAGCACCGCCAGATCCAAGAGATTGCAGATCGATTGCGCAAGGCAGGTCTGGATGCAACAGCCCTTCTTGTGCAAGGTGCAGCGGTAGACGCAATGCTGGAGGAGGCCTCGAAACTCGATGTAGATATGATTGTTGTCGGGTCTTATGGACGAGGTGCGATGTATCAACTTCTTGTCGGTAGCGTTAGCGAAGGGCTCCTTCACAGAGCCGAATGCCCGATTCTTGTGGTTCCAACACATGAACGTACCTGACCACACCATGTGGCGGACCGCAAATGGTAGCAGTACGATCTAGCTGAGCGTACGCGGTAATCTACGACTCAAATGAGAGTCGGCATTCTTTTTGCCACGCTATCAGAAATGTCAGGATTCACATATCTGGTGTTTACTTTGATGTATCCCTGCTGCAAACATCGCTATATGTTGAGACCCTGCATGGAAAGTTTCTCGGACAGGAGTGCTACCCTTTTTTCAGATAGAATGCAGATAACAAAAGGGTGATCTGAAGCAAGCCCGCTGGCAACAGCTTGTTCCTCCGAGTGGATATAAAGTATTTGATTCACCCAACATAATGACAGCCGTGGAGGTCCATCGTGAGTAATTACAATCAGTCAGTTGAAATTGTCCTGCATGTCGATGATGCCCTTGGAGAAGCACAGCGTAATGACCTGGCATTGTCGTTGAGATCAAATGATGGTGTGTACAATGTGAGGTTTGCGCCAAACCGTGATCACCTTATGTTGGTGGAATATAACAGGGTAAAATACAAGGCTATAGACATTCTTCAAAAGTTGACAAGCAATAGTGTGCGTGCTGAACTGATTGGGCCAATTTAGTTTTTAGTGACCGCACGCATGGAATAGTGGCAGTCATCATCCGGGGCGTTCTCGTAAACATTCCTGTTGTCCGCAGTAGCGGGCAATGTTGTTGGTACCGGGGAACAAGAAATGGGCGCTGGTGTAATACCCTTTGCGGTGAGCGACGGCAAGGTTTACTTTTTGTTCCAAACTACCTTTGCCGGTAGAAAGACAGGCTATCTGATTGACTTCGGTGGTGGCCTGGGAGCGGGTGAGG
>JASJGW010000289.1:0-13081 GCA_033791305.1 Gammaproteobacteria bacterium
ATCGACATCGTCACCATCAAGTAATTCGTCCAGTTCTTCCCGGCTTGGCGGCCGTCCCTGTTCGGCCAGCGAGGTCAGGGTTGCACGATGCACGCTTGCCAGTTCGGGCGGCAGTGCAAGTTGCCTGGCTTTGTGTGGCAACTGGCTGTTCAGCCGTTGAACGGCATTGCTGATTGAAATGTCCATTGTCTGTTATTTCCTTGTGTATGTAGAGCCAGTCGTTGCGTCTGTGCAGCTGTCTGAGTGGTTGTGCGTAGTAAAATCTTTCTGGCAAGCCTGTGAATTTAATGGTGCCCCGGAGACGATTCGAACGTCCGACCTAGCGCTTAGGAGGCGCTCGCTCTATCCAACTGAGCTACCGGGGCAGAAATCTGTGTGTGGTGGAGCCGAGGAGGATCGAACTCCCGACCTCGTCATTGCGAACGACGCGCTCTCCCAGCTGAGCTACGGCCCCGTAGAGATTCCGGTTGTACAGTTAATGCGGAATCTGCAGGTCAGGATTCTAACACTATGGTCTGGGCGTGTTCCAACTTAGACGGATGGATTATGCGTTATTTAATTGTAATGAGCGGATTATGAGTCGGTCTTGAATGCTGTACGTGTCTTTATCAAGTGCTGCTAGCAAGCGCTATTTCCATGTCGATAAACTTGTCTGCAATTTGCAATGTATCTACGAAATACTCGTCTTCATTGAGTTGTGTGCGTATTGAGTCGATCCGGCTGGCGTCGTATTCAGGTGTCGTAGTTGTTTCTTTTAGCATGTGTGACCAAGCCTTTATGTTTAGCATTTTGCATTATTCAATGATAAAACCAGTCTGGTTTTGTGTATCCCTGACACATTCAGTTTATCGTCCACCAAATCAAAGAGTTTAGATGGGATTTGTGGCTCCGTGCACAGCTCGACAAAAAATTGACGCGCTCTGTGTGGGGGTGTTCTGGTATAAGGCCGGTTTCGTATCACCTTATTGAACTTACCGCACAAGGGTTAGCCGGCTCGTTGTACGGCGCCTCGGGGAGGGTGAGTCTGCGCCACTGACCTGGAATTATCTTCTGGATAAAACACAGTAAAAACAGTAGTATGAGGAGCTGCGCTCGGCGCAATCGAAAGTCAGTCTACCATGGTGTATCGCGTCAATTTCTTTACTTTGACAGTGGTCCTGTCGGGTGGTTAACTTCCGCTTGTAAAGTAAGGGAAAAAATACTTTAATCTTTGTCGGGTTTTTATGATAATCACGCGCACCAGATCCAAATAACCCTAGGAAAACCAATGCCTATAGAACCCAAGGTCTTGATTATTGAAGCAGATCCCGAATTGGGGCTGGAGATGCAGGCGATTCTAAAGTTTATAAACTACAATCCCGTTCTTGTCAGCGACTGCACCCGCTGGAAAGAAAAGGCCGGTGATGCCAAATGTATTCAGACTGTCCTGGTGGGCAACTGCCACTCAGAAAACATGCTTTCCAAGGTGCTGGCAGAGATTCACAGCTATGATGAGAATCTGCCCATTTACCTGCTTGCTGAGAAGGGTAAGGAACCCACTGTCACGATAGAAACAGGCTCATGCATACTCGGCCGCATTGAAGTACCCCCGCAATACGCCCAATTGACCAGCGCCTTGCATCAGGCAGAGGTCTATGCTGAATCACACCGTTCCCCTGGTACATCGGGGCGCCCGCTGGAACTGTTCCGCAGCATGGTCGGGAGTAGTCGTCCCATCCAGAATGTCAGGAAGATGATTGAACAGGTAGCGGGTAGTGAAGCGAATGTTCTGATTCTTGGTGAGTCCGGTACCGGCAAGGAAGTTGTGGCCCGCAATCTGCACTACCATTCAGCAAGACGCGAAGGTCCGTTTGTACCGGTTAACTGCGGTGCCATTCCAGGTGATCTGCTGGAGTCAGAACTATTCGGTCACCAGAAGGGTGCTTTCACCGGTGCAATTAGTGACCGCGAAGGCCGGTTTGAAATGGCCGTGGGAGGCACGCTGTTTCTGGATGAAATAGGCGACATGAGCCTGCAAATGCAGGTCAAGATATTGCGCGTTTTACAGGAGCGCACCTTTGAGCGTGTCGGGTCAAACAAAACGCTTACTTCCGATGTTCGAATACTGGCTGCAACTCACAGGAACCTGGAGGAAGCAATTAAGGCAGGGGAGTTCCGTGAGGACCTGTTTTACCGCCTGAATGTGTTCCCGATTCAAATGCCGCCGTTAAGTGACCGGGTTGAAGATATTCCACTACTAGTGAATGAACTGGTACGTCGAATCGAGCATGAGAAGCGTGGTTCAGTCAGATTGTCGCCTGGTGCGATCTATGCACTGTGCCAATATAGCTGGCCAGGTAATGTCAGAGAATTGGCGAACCTGGTCGAACGTCTGGCAATTTTACATCCCTATGGCGTAGTGGAGGCAGGGGATCTCCCTGAAAAGCTTCAGACCGGGGAAGGCGAAGTCTCCGAGCAGCTGGTTGATGCGCTTGTCGGGGCGCCAGTGACGTCGGAGGACCTTGATCCTCGACTGCCGCGAGACGGGTTAAATCTAAAAGAACATCTTGGTTGTATGGAAATCAGCTATATTAAGCAGGCATTGACTGATTCCGCGGGGGTCGTCGCTCATGCAGCCAAGCGGTTGGGCATGCGACGGACAACACTGGTAGAAAAACTCAGGAAATACGGACTGCAAAGATCGGTCTGACGGCTGTTGAACCGATAGACCGCATTATTATTCGTCGTGTCGCAGAGATCTGCGCTACAATCACCAAAAATTGCCATCACTTTCAACAGCTGCCTGCTGTACTCGTGGCAGGGTTTATAAAAAAAAAGATCCACATAAAGGATCGGGTGGGGATCCATTTTTTACCAGCCGGAATTAATTGCACCCGTTTGTCGTGGCCATTGATGCTGCGGCAGCAGAACAGTTGGCCATGTTCGCCTGCACACAGTCATGGATGACAGAATTTCTGATGTTTTGTCACATGAGCAGAAAAATTATAAACGCATATCAATATGGCTGAGGAAGAGAAAGACCGAAGACGCCATGCCAGAGAGCATCATACCGATGACTTGAGTCGGTGTACTCTGCCTGAGTTCCAGGTGAAGGAGTACAACTATGTGCTGCGTGTCCTGCCCGAAGACCTGACCGTCCTCGAACAATACCGTGAGGCGCTGGTTGCAGGTACTGCCGGGTTCGCAGAAACTTACTACAATTATCTGTTTGACAATCCAGATATTGCCGATGTGTTGTATAGCTTTGAACGTAACGGTGGCGATGTCGGTTCCCTGGTACGTGCAGAACTGGCAAATATGCTTGGCAGTATTGTCGCTGCGCCCGATGCCGGTCGGGAAGCAGCGCTGGGAGTGGCCGGCGGTATTTTGCGGAAACACGGGTTCAAGCCCGTCTGGGTAATCGCATCCTATAACCTGCTGATTGATTACATTAACGATTTCTTGCACGCTCTGGATATCCCCGTTGCTGATAAACATACCCTCAGGTCAGTTATTGCCCGGCTGCTGCTCAGGGATATGGGATTGACCCTTGAAGGCTCCCGGTGTGCACTTCACGAACACATCCATAAGGAGATGCTGCACTTCGAGAAGGAACTGGGGGCTGTCGAGGACCTTCTAGCCGGTATTCCGCACTATGTGTGGAGTGTAGATATAGATACCAACAGAGTTGTCTATGCAAATGCCTCCCTGCATTCCATGTATGCGGGTGAACTGGAAGCTCCGGTTCCCTGCCTGCCGGATACCAGTGAAGCAGATCAGCAGCAATTACTTACCGCATGGCAAACAGCGGTCAGTGGTACCCGTGCCTATGCAGAGGTGCGTATGTCGTTGGCCGGAGGTGAGCGACACTGGTACCGGGTTTCCATGTTTCCATCAATGGACTGCAAGGGACGGATGCCAGCACGGGTACACTGCATCCTTGAAGACATCAATCACCTGATCAGTGAGCGCAAACAGCTGGAACGACTGGCAACAACCGATAAGCTGACACAATTGCCAAATCGTGCACTCTGGTCTGATCATTTGAATATGGCGCTGGCAGCATCGCGACGTGTCCCTGGATCACAGGTAGTCGTTATCTCACTCGATATCAACCAGTTCAAAATGTACAATGACACACTCGGTCGTGACGTGGGTGATATTTTACTGCGTGATGTGGCGGACCGCCTTGACTCCATTGTGCGTGAATCCGATTCCCTGGCGCGACTGGGCGGTGATCAGTTTGGTATCCTGTTGCAGCCTGTTAACAACGTACGGGTGGCGACTGAACGGGTCATTACACAAATACTGGATTCGTTTGATATACCGTTCTCATTTCAGGGCAAACAATTATGTGTCAGCCTGACCATGGGGATTGCCTGCTTCCCTGAAGACGGTACCAATGAAGAAACTCTGCTGGCCAATGCTGAAAGTGCCACGCAACGAGCCAAGCGTAACGGTTTACCCTATCAGTATTTTGACCCGCTGAATGATGTCAGCCCGGAAGATCAGCTGCGCTATTCGGGGCAGATACGGACAGCACTCGACAACAATGAATTCATGCTGCATTACCAGCCACAGGTTGATATAGAGACATCACGTATCACAGGCGCCGAGGCACTGCTGCGCTGGGAACATCCAGTTGAGGGAACGGTCATGCCGCAGCGTATTATTCCGGTTGCCGAACAACTTGGAATGATTACGCCGATTACCAACTGGGTGCTGGTCACCGCATTGAAACAATGCAAGCAATGGGCCTATGACGGTATACATATTCCCGTTGCAGTCAATGTTTCAGCGCGCTCATTCCATAATCCCCGGTTGCTGGAAAAAATCCAGTCGGCATTAAACGAAGCCGATGTGAACGGTGAGTGCCTGGAGATAGAGATCACCGAGGCAACCCTCATGCAGGATCTTGACCGTGCCACAGATGTGTTGAACCGCCTGAGTGATATCGGGGTCACCATCGCAATTGATGACTTTGGCACCGGATATTCTTCGCTTTCCTACCTGAAACAACTGCCTATTCATACACTCAAGATTGATCAGTCATTTATTGCTGATGTGGCATTCGATCTGCAGGATGTTGCGATCGTCCGCTCAATTATCGACCTGGGCCATAATCTGGGTTACAAGGTAGTGGCAGAGGGCGTTGAGAACGGCATGGCATGGAATATGTTGAATAGTTTGGGTTGCGATACGGCCCAGGGTTTTCATATCAGCAAACCACTGGCCGACAATCATTTTTCCAGCTGGTTGGTCGAAAGCGGCGGCATGCTGTGAGTTGCAGGGCTTGATATGCTCGCACAAAGACACGCATAAATTTGCAGGATAGGAAAAGCGTAGCGTACCCGTCGGAACGAAATACTAGACCGTCATTGCTGCAGGCCTCGTGATCACCAGTCAGGTGATGTTTTTTAGTCATTTCTTCGGCACATCTCCTTAATAGTCAAAAGTGTGACGGGGTTGCATTGATTGTAGCCCCCGTAACCTTGTACATTAACAACCATTAATAACTATAAATAACACATGGTTATGGTTGTTTTTTTGTTCCTTTCCCGGGTTTTGTTTATGTTGGTACGTATGTTGCTATCAATACCGCAGGCAACAACCTCAACACAGTGACAGGAACAGGGACACATGATCTTTACGGATGGACATCAACAGTACCCGGGCTGCAGATTACATGCGGCCCTCTGATATCAAACTGGGCCATGCAAAGCATGTTTCGGCCGCGGTGGTACCGCCACCGGTACAGGTGGTCGCCATAACCGGCGGCAAAGGCGGGACCGGTAAAACAAATATTGCCGTTAATCTTGCCCAGGTACTTGCCATAAAGGGCAAGCGCACATTGTTGCTGGATGCCGACCTTGGAATGGCGAATGTTGATGTGTTGCTGGGACTTGAACCCGAGCACACCCTGTATGACGTGATGCGTGACAAGTGCCAGCTGGAAGACATCCTGCTGAGTGGCGGAGACAACCTCATGATTATTCCTGCGGCTTCCGGCGTCAGGCAGCTTGCCGTCATGAGCCGGCAGGAATGTGCCGGGCTGGTGCGGGCATTCAGTGACCTTAAAAGTCCGATTGACACGCTCATTGTCGATACTGCAACCGGCATCTCGGAGAGTGCAGCCAGCTTTTGCCAGGCAGCAAATGAAATCCTGGTGGTTGTCTGCAATGAACCGACGTCCATAAGAGACTGTGTCGCGCAGCTCAGACTGTTTTTCTCTGAATACGGCATTATACGGTTTCGTATTCTCGCCAACATGGTGAACTCGGCGAGTGAAGCAAATGCCTTGTTTCAGAATGTGGTAGCACATTTTGCAGACAACCACGGTCTGCAAATTTCATATGCAGGTTACATTCCGTCTGACGAGAACGTACGGAATGCCGTGCTTGCGCACCAGGCGATAGTGAATGCTTTCCCGCGCAGTCCCGCTGCGATGGCGGTGAAAAAGCTTGCCAGGCGCGTCATGGAGTGGCCCCGGCCGGCACGGGCGGGCGGGCATGTTGAATTCTTTGTTGAACGGTTGATTGATAACGGAAATGTGGAAATGGAGGTGACATCATGAAGAACAGTGCAGTCAAGGTGGTCGTAGATTACAAGACAAGTAACGAACTGGTCGTGTTGCACGAACCACTGGTAAAGCGCATTGCGTATCACCTGATGAGCCGTCTGCCAGCCAGTGTCCAGGCAGATGATCTGATACAGGCTGGGATGATCGGTCTCATCGAGGCATCCAGAAAGTTCGATCCTGAACAGGGCGCAAGCTTTGAGACCTATGCAGGCATCCGTATCCGCGGAGCCATGCTTGATGAAATTCGCCGTACTGACTGGACGCCACGTTCCGTACACAGAAAGGCGCGTGAGGTCGCTGAGGCGGTAAGAAAAATCGAGAATGAAAAAGGGCGTGATGCCCGTGGTGTCGAGGTGGCTGAAGTCATGGGGCTGGAGCTGGCCGCATACCACAAGATTCTGCAGGATGCGACGGGGTGCCGCATATTCAGTTTTGAAGATCCAGGCACACTCAGTGAGGAAAATTATGCTCAGAATGCTCGTCAGCCGAACCAGCCATTTGATAATCTGCAAAACAATGACTTCAAGAAAGGTCTTGCCGATGCCATCAAGGGCTTGCCTGAACGTGAGCGTCTGGTGATGGCCCTTTATTATGATGAAGAGCTGAATCTGCGCGAAATTGGCGATATTCTGGGTGTCAGTGAATCCAGGGTGTGCCAGATACACGGTCAGGCATTGATTCGTTTACGCGCACGCATGGAAAGCTGGCTGACAGATTGAGCAGGATATGGCTGCATCAGGGCGACAAGTGGTCGACCAGGATCAAGATACTTTACAGTGGCATTCCCGACGGGAAGGGGTGATCCGCGGGCCGTTTACAGCCGAGGATATTACCCGCTACCTGTTGCTAGGTCGCATTCGTCTTGATGATGAACTGAGTACCGACAAAACGATATGGTCGCCCGCAAACTGTTTTTCCGGCATGTTGCTGCCGGAGGTAATGAATCTGACAAGCTGGAACGATTACCAGAAACTGGTTGAAGCACGGATACAGGTAGACGAACGTAAAACCGAACGACGCTGCATACATTGTACGAACCGGGATAACTGTCAGACCGAAAGGCGTCGCAACAAGGACCGGCGCCGTGTGGATGATAGCGTGCTGGCAAGCAAGTCCCATTTTAATACCAGTGATCGCCAGTCGATACGACGACTCTTGCTGTTGGCCTTGCTGCTGGCAACATTGATGATTGTCTGGCTATATCCTGCCCAGCGATAATATTCTCCCCGTTATCTCTTTTCTATCTCCCCCACAGGTGCGGAGAAAGATTCGGTCGAGTAACGCCAGATTTCAATGGTGTCAGACCAGTAATCGCTTGCCAGGCCGGCTTTCTGTTTCAGCTGTTGCAGGAACAGGAGGGGATCGGGCAAGGATTCCCAGACCGAAGGCAGGAAAGTACCCCTGGAGCCATTTTCCTGTATGACCCAGCCATCAGCGCCCGCTTGCAGTTGACTGAGAAGGTCTGCTTCGGAATCACATGCAACCGGTTGCAGCATGCCCAGCACGGATAGTTGGATCGTCAGCCCGTCTAGTTCTGACTCGGTCAGCGCCGGGAAGCGCGGGTCGCGAAATGCAGCCGCATAGGCATTATCGGCAACACTGACTACAAGACTGGTACGTGGCTCGAGTGAGCCGATACAGCCTCGTAGCCTGTTGTCATGCTGCAGGGTGACAAAACTTGCGCAAGTCTCTCGCAGCGCAGGGGGGTAATCACCCGCATCCGGCTGCAAGGCCTTACCGGTCTGCAAGCCGGACTTGATGGATCCCACTGCCACCTCCAGTAAAGCGGCGCGTTCAGCAGAGGAACAAGTCATGTTATTCGGTCAAGACGTATGCGCCGTAACCGACAACCTGGTCACGCGGTCCGGCGGTATCACCTGAATTACGCTGATCAATAGTCTTGATACGTAAGCCATGCTGGCGGGCGTACAGCAGCAGGCCGCTGACCGGGTTGCGGCCGCAGGCATCGTGGTAGTCGATGTCTTCTAACGCGAGTGCCTCGATCGCCCTGGAGGTTGCCTGATCGCGCCGTGTGGCTGTTTCATAATCATGGTAGTGACTGAGGTCGGAGCTGACGATCAGTAGTGTTTCCCGGCCACCCCAAAGTTGTTCGATCACCTCGCAGACTTCCTCGGCGGTCGCATCACCGACCAGAATGGGTACCAGTGTGAAGTCCTTCAATGTTCTCTGCAGAAAGGGCAAGTGTACTTCCAGGCTGTGTTCAGACCGGTGCGCGGCCGCGTCAGTGGATACCTGTGGTAGCTGTCGGATTTGCCGCAGTGCTTCAATATCCAGGGGGATAGTGCCGAGCGGGGTGCGGAAGGCGGTTGCATCCGGCAGGGCCAGGCCCTTGACGTATTGCCGGTGGGCGGGTCCAAGCAGGATCACCCGGGTGATCCTGCCGGTGCTCCCGACCAGGCGGGCATAGCCACTGGCGGCTACCGGCCCGGAATAGATATAGCCGGCATGTGGCAGGATCATCGCCTTGGGAGGCGGATTGCCATCCTTGACGGCTGTCAACAGTATTTCCAGCTGGTTTTGCAACTCACCGGGGTCGGCAGGATAAAAACTGCCGGCAACGGCCGGCTCCCTGATGTTTTTCATGGCAGTACCTCGCGTATATCCGGAACAATTGCCGGTATTTGCAAGTAATGACAGCATGCCGGGGGCTATGCAGTTTTCTTCCCGGCTACTGCAGTTGGAGCAGCATGCCGCCTAGTGGTGGCAGTGTTAGCAGCAGTGAATGGTGATGTCCGTTACAGGGTTCGGGGGTGGACATGATTTGTCCTTTATTCCCGACATCCGAGCCATCATAGTAGCTGGAATCAGAGTTCAGTAATTCCGCGTAGTTCCCGCTGACCGGCACACCGACACGATAGCCATGTTGGGGAACGGGAGTAAAGTTGAGGATAACAACTATGTAGTTGTCACCATCCTTGCGCAGGTAACTCAGTACCGAGTGATCAGACGCGTTGCTGTCAATCCACTCAAAACCCTCGGCACTGAAATCAAAACGATGTAATTCAGATTTCTCCCGATACAGGCGATTCAGGTCGCTTACCAGCGCCAGCATGCCCCGGTGGCAGTCGTATTCGAGCAGGTGCCACTCCAGGCTGACATTAAAATTCCATTCATTGCCCTGAGCAATTTCATTGCCCATGAACAGTAGTTTCTTGCCGGGAAAGGTAAACATGAACGTATACAGAAGCCTCAGGTTGGCGAAGCGTTGCCAGTCATCACCTGCCTGCTTGTAAAGCATGGATTGTTTTCCGTGCACGACTTCATCATGCGAGAAGGGCAGCATGAAATTTTCCGTAAAGGCGTACAACACGCCAAAGGTCAGGTCGTTATGGTGGTATTTCCGGTGTATCGGGTCATGCGACATGAAGCGTAATGAATCATGCATCCAGCCCAAATTCCATTTCATGCTGAAACCGAGTCCGCCGGTGTCAACAGGTCGGCTGACGCCAGGCCAGGCGGTTGATTCCTCGGCAATCATGATGGTGCCCGGATACTCGGCATGGGTAATGGTATTCAGTTCCCGCAGAAAGGTGATGGCTTCCAGGTTCTCGCGTCCGCCGTATATGTTGGGTATCCATTCGCTGGGTGGACGTGAATAGTCGTGGTAAAGCATGGATGCGACTGCGTCGACACGCAGACCGTCGATGTGAAATTCTTCCAGCCAGTAGATGGCACTAGAGATCAGAAAATTCCTGACCTCATTGCGACCATAGTTATAGATCAGGGTACCCCAGTCATGGTGTTCGCCACGCCGCGGATCCATGTGTTCATATAAGGCTGTACCATCAAAATTTGCCAGACCATGGGCATCCTTGGGAAAGTGGGCCGGGGCCCAGTCAAGCAGGACGCCGATCTGGTGTTGATGGCAGTAGTCGACGAAGAAGCGGAAATCGTCCGGTTCGCCAAATCGGCTGGTAGGTGCAAAATAACCGGTCGTTTGATAACCCCAGGAGTCATCCAGTGGATGTTCGGTTACGGGTAACAACTCAATGTGCGTGAAGCCGGCTTGCCTGACGTATTCAACCAGTTCTGTTGCCAGCTGACGATAATTCAGAAAATTACCGAACTCGTCACGTTTCCAGGAGCCGAGGTGAACCTCATAGACAGATAGAGGGGCCTGCTGCCAGTCGAAGTCATGGCGTTGCAGCATCCAGGACTCGTCCTGCCACCGGTATTCCATGGCTGGCGGCGGTACGCGTGAGGCATTTGCCGGACGCAGTTCGAACTGCTGTCCGTAGGGGTCTGTTTTTAATAGTAGCTCACCCTGGCGGGTACGCAGTTCGTACTTGTAGGGTTGACCAATACCCAGTCCGGGAATAAACAATTCCCATACACCACTTCCACCCAGTACCCGCATTGGGTGACAACGTCCATCCCAGTTGTTAAAGTCTCCAGCGACACTGACGCGTTCTGCTGACGGCGCCCAGATTGCAAAGCGCACCCCCGGTATATCATCAACCTGATGTTTATGCGCACCCAGTATTCGGTATATATGCCAGTGCCTGCCTTCTCCAAACAGGTGCAGGTCGAACTCGGATATTTGTGGCGGGAAGCAGTAAGGGTCATAGGCGACATGTTCTGCGCCATCGCTGTCTCGCCAGATCAGTCGGTAACGGTCGGGGACCTGGCCGGCAGGGCCATGCCATGCAAACAGGTCGGTGTTAGCCATGCGCTGTAATGAGGCACCATTTTCTGCAATGCGCACCCAGGCTGCTCCAGGAATAAAGGCCCGGACCAGCACCTCGTCGGCGTAGCTGTGTTTACCCAGCAGGGTAAACGGGTCGTGGTGGCGCGCTTCCAGCAGACGCTGAATGCCTGCAGAAATTTCAGCTGACGGAGACTTGCCTGTTTCAGAACGCAACATTGATCAAGATCAAATAATAAAATGATGAAAACCGGTTGTTAATATCGAAATTACTCTATCGTATAACTATACAGTCAAAGGTCATGGCCATACAATATACCCAGTTTTTAATACCACGGACTGGACAGGTTACCACTTCTACATGTCAACCATCGATTCCCAACGCTATGATCGCCGTCTGACCCGCAGTACCCTGGCCCTGATACTGGCAGGTGGCCGCGGCTCACGTTTGCGGCAATTGACACTCTGGCGGGCCAAGCCCGCCGTTCCTTTTGGCGGGAAATTCCGCATTATCGATTTCCCGCTGTCCAACTGCCTGAATTCAGGGATCCGCATGATTGGTGTTTTGACTCAGTACAAGGCACATTCACTGATTCAGCATATTCAGAAGGGCTGGAGCTTTCTCCGCGGTGAATTCAAGGAATTCATTGAGTTGTTGCCAGCACAGCAACGTATTCAGGATTCCTGGTACTCTGGTACGGCGGATGCCGTGTATCAGAACCTTGATATCATCCGCATGCACAAACCCGATTACGTGCTGATTCTGGCGGGTGACCATGTCTACAAAATGGATTATGGGCCAATGATTGCACAGCATGTCGATTCCGGCGCAGACATGACCGTAGGCTGCATCGAGGTGCCACTTGAGGACGCGAAGGGGTTCGGCGTCCTTTCAATCGATACCGATGGCCGCGTCACCGAGTTCCAGGAAAAGCCGGCGAAACCGCAGCATATGCCCGGGTCGCCGGATCGCGCGCTGGCCTCCATGGGTATCTACGTCTTTAATACCAGTTTTCTATATGAGCAGCTCATAAAGGATGCCGATACGCCTGCCTCAACACATGACTTTGGCCACGACTTTATCCCGCACCTGATACAGAAGTACCGGGTTTTCAGTTACCCGTACTGGGACGCGCACCTTGGTCAGAGTGCCTACTGGCGTGATGTGGGCACAATCGACTCCTTTTGGCAGGCGAACCTCGAGTTGATCGGCGTACTTCCTGAGTTGAATCTTTATGATGAGGACTGGCCCATATGGACTTACCAGGAGCAGTTGCCACCTGCCAAGTTTGTCTTTGATGATGATGACCGGCGTGGCATGGCACTGGATTCGATGGTTTCCGGCGGCTGTGTTATCTCCGGGGCGACGGTAAGGCATTCCCTGCTGTTCTCAAATGTACGGGTCAATTCCTATGCGATATTGCAGGACGTCGTGGCCTTGCCCAATGTCCAGATTGGCCGCAATTGCCGCATCACCAAAGCGGTTATCGACAAGTCGTGCAATATCCCTGATGGCACGGTGATCGGAGAAGACCCGGAGCAGGATGCAGAACGTTTTCATGTCAGCTCGGGCGGCGTTGTACTGGTAACACCAGAAATGCTCGGCCAGCAATTTCATCATGTCCGCTGACTCTCCGCTTAACGTTGTCATCTGCTGGCACATGCATCAACCGCAGTACTGCGACCTGGTCAGTGGAACCTACCAGTTGCCCTGGACCTATCTGCACGCGACCAAGGACTATATCGATATGGCCGCGCACCTTGAGGCGGTGCCGGAATCCAGGGCGGTGGTCAACTTTGCACCTGTTTTGCTGGAGCAGTTGTCAGACTATGCCGGCCAGGTGAACGGGTTCCTG
>JASJGW010000290.1:0-3268 GCA_033791305.1 Gammaproteobacteria bacterium
GAAGGGGTGCTTGCAGTCCCGAATGATGCTGTGTTGCGGAGTATGGATGGAGACTGGCAGGTATTTGTTGAGCATGAGGACGGCGAATTTGAGCCACGTGAAGTCGAAGTGATTCGCACAACTGCGGCATTCGCGGTAATCGGTGGTGTCGAAACGGGAACACGAGTTGTTACCCAGGGCGCATTCTTCATGCAATCGGAGCTTGCCAAGTCGGGCTTTGATATCCACAACCACTGAGGCATGCAGCCATGCTGAACAAGATGATCGATCTGGGTATCCAGAACCGGCTTATGGTGGTGCTTGCACTTGTTGCAACAATGGTTGCCGGTGTGCTTATTCTGCCCAAACTCAACCTGGATGCATTTCCTGATGTTACCAATGTGCAGGTGCAGATCAACACCGAGGCGCGTGGACTGGCATCGGAGGAAGTTGAACAGCTGATTACCTTCCCCATTGAGGCCGTTATGTATGCGCTGCCGGATGTGAAAGAAGTGCGTTCCATATCAAAAACCGGCCTGTCGGTCATTACGGTGGTGTTCAAGGAAGGCACGGACATCTACTTTGCCCGCCAACTGGTGTTTGAACGCTTGCAGGCGGCGCGGGAGCAGATACCCGACGGTATCGGGATACCGAAAATGGGCCCGAATACCTCGGGTTTGGGCCAGGTCTATCAGTACATTCTGCGTGCCGACGATCCCGAGCAGTATGACGCGATTACCTTGCGTAGTCTTAACGATTGGGTGGTCAAGTTGTTGTTGATGCCCATAGGAGGCGTAACCGATGTGCTGTCATTTGGTGGTGAGGTACGACAGTACCAGGTGCAGCTCGACCCACAGCGTTTACTTGCCTATGGACTTGTGATTGATGAAGTCGCTGAGGCTGTTGAGGCAAATAATCGTAATGCCGGGGGCTGGTATCTGGATCGCGGCGCGGAGCAGCTGGTGATACGTGGCGTCGGGTGGCTACGCAGTGGCGAGGACGGCTTGCGCGATATCGGCAATGTGCCCTTAAAGGACGTTGAGGGTGTGCCAGTTCGAGTACAGGATGTCGCAAACGTCGTGTTCGGACCAGAGATTCGGCAGGGTGCGGTCACCATGACAAGCCGCGCTGCAAACGGTGATCCTGAACCGTTGGGTGAGGTGGTTGCCGGCATTGTACTCAAGCGTATGGGGGCCAATACCAAGGCCACTATCGACGGCATCAAGGAACGCCTGCCCGCAATCCAGATGGCCCTGCCTGACGGCGTGACCCTGGAACCGGTTTATGACCAGTCAGAGCTGGTGAATCAGGCCGTCAACACGGTCAGCAAGGCTTTGCTGGAGGCCTTTGTCCTGATCATCATTGTGTTGATGCTGTTCCTCGGGAATCTGCGTGCCAGCTTTCTGGTGCTGATCTCGGTGCCGATCTCCATCGGTCTGGCATTGATGGCCATGGCCCAGTGGGGTGTATCGGCCAATCTGATGTCACTCGGTGGACTGGCGATTGCTATCGGCATGATGGTAGATGGTTCGGTGGTGATGATGGAACATATCTTCAGTCATCTTGCCCGGCCGGATGAAGATCACCATGAGGCAGCAAGTGAGCTAGCCTCAGGAGAAGAACATCCCTACGATGCGCTGCACGATAGCCACGGTTTTACCTTGCGTATTCAGGAATCAGCGCGTGAGGTTGGCCGACCGGTATTTTTTGCGGTGCTGATTATCGTCATTGTGTTTGCGCCGCTGTTTAGTCTGGAAGGCGTGGAAGGTAAGTTGTTTCAGCCCATGGCTGTCTCGATTGTGCTGGCCATGCTGGCGTCGCTCCTTGTGGCGCTGATCGTGGTGCCGGCGCTGGCAACCTATCTCTTCAGGTGTGGTGTAAAACATAAAGAGAGCATGATCATGCGCCCGATATCACAGGTCTACCGGGTGGCTTTGCGCGGGGCATTGGTGCGGCGGCGGCGGGTAGTTACCGGTGCAGTGCTGCTGTTTGCAGGATCATTGGCGTTGGTGCCTTTTCTGGGTGCCGAGTTTGTTCCGGAACTGGAAGAAGGCACGCTGAATATACGCATCACGCTGGCGCCATCTTCCAGTCTCGAAACATCCCTGCAGGTGGCCGGGAAACTGGAAGCCCGATTGATGACCTTCCCGGAAGTTCTGTATGTCTCCAGTCGTGTGGGCCGTGCCGAGATCGGCGGTGATCCCGAGCCGGTATCAAATGTGGAGATATTTGTCGGTCTGAAACCGGTGTCGGAATGGACCAGTGCCGCCAATCGCAAGGCCTTGCAGGTACTAATGGAGGAGAAGATGTCGGTGCACCCGGGGCTGCTGTTCTCCTTCTCGCAGCCAATCGCCACGCGTGTGGATGAGCTGTTGTCCGGTGTGAAGGCGCAGCTGGCCATCAAACTCTTCGGCCCCGATCTCGAAGGCCTGGCAACAATCGGTAAAGCGATAGAGGCCCTGGTTCGCAAGGTCGATGGCACCCGTAGCGTGGAAATGGAGCAAATTGCAGGTGAGGCGCAACTGGTGGTGCGTCCAGACCGGAAGGCACTGGCGCGCTTCGGTATCCCCGTTGCACAGGTGATGGATCTGGTGTCAAATGCGATTGGCGGCCGTGAGGCCGGGCAGGTCATCAAGGGTAACGAACGTTATAATATCTACGTGCGTTTGGCAGAATCCAGCCGTAACAGCATAGAAGCAATCCGCAGCCTGATATTACAGGCACCCAGTGGTTCATGGGTGAGACTCGGTGATGTTGCGCAAGTGGGCATTGAATCAGGTCCGCCACAGGTCCGCCGTGATGATGTGCAACGCCGGGTGGTCATTCAGGCCAACGTCGATGGACGTGATATGGGCGGCTTGGTGAGAGAGTTGCGTGCGCGCATCAGTAATGAAATCAATCTGCCGCCGGAATATAGTATCGTGTTTGGCGGGCAGTTTGAAAATCAGCAGCATGCCCAGGCCCGGTTGATGATTGTGGTGCCACTGTCCCTCGGGCTGATCTTTTTATTGTTGTATTTTGCCTTCGACTCGGTTGGGCAGGCGTTACTGATTATGATCAACGTACCGCTGGCGCTGATTGGCGGTATCGCGGCCCTGTTTTTCTCGGGACAATATTTATCCGTACCGGGGTCCATTGGCTTCATTGCCCTGTTCGGGTTGGCCGTTTTGAATGGCGTGGTCATGGTGAGTGCGATTAACCAGCGTCTGAGCGGGGGGGTGTCACCGGAAGAGGCCGTATTTTCGGGTGCCTTGTCCCGATTAAGACCGGTACTCATGACGGCCAGTAT